>JAATFK010000723.1 GCA_015655225.1 Solirubrobacterales bacterium
AACCGCATCGACGACGTGATCGTCTTCCACAAGCTGGCGAAGGACGAGATCAAGCAGATCGTCGACCTGCTGCTGCTGCGGATCCGCGCCTCGCTGGCCGAGCGCGAGCTGCAGCTGGAGCTGACCGACGAGGCGAAGGACCTGCTCGTCGACAGAGGCTGGGACCCCGGCATGGGCGCCCGACCGCTGCGGCGCGCGATCCAGCGCTACATCGAGGATCCGCTCGCGGACTTCGTGCTGCGGTCCGAGCTGACGCCCGGAGCGACCGTGATGGTCGACCGCGCCCCCGAGGGCGAGACGCCGGAGGTCTCGATCGAGATCGTCGCGCCGAGACCCGCTCCGACCCCGGTCGGAGTCGGCGCCGAGGGCGGCTCCTCCGACGAGGAGGCCGCGGCCCCCGAGTCCGGCGACGAGTCGGCCGAGCCGACGCCCGAGTCGTAACGCACGGTTCATAGCTGTACCGCCAACGGGGCGGCTCTTCGGAGCCGCCCCGTTTGCGTTGGTGGGGGCCGCTTCGCGCTAGCGTGGGCGCCATGAGCGTCGAGATCAGAGTGCGGGACAACGGACCGCTGAAGGTCACGGGCGACGTGCGGCTCGTCGATGCCGACGGCGCCGAGATCCCGCGCCCGGACGACGGGCGGCCGCTGGTGCTGTGCCGCTGCGGCCAGTCCCGCCGCAAGCCGTTCTGCGACGCCGCGCACAAGGGCTCGGGATTCGACTCCTGCGTTCGCGCCGCCGCGCTGGGCGGTCCTGTTTCACCGTAGGGAGCGTCAACTTCTGGTCGTATGACGACCAGAACGTGACGCTCCTCCGGACCATCCGCGGCCGCGCGTACCCTGGAACGTCCGATGGCGCGCGCGACCACGATCCACGTCTGCTCCGACTGCGGGCACGAGACGCCCCGCTGGCACGGCAGATGCCCCGGCTGCGGCGCCTGGAACACGCTCGTCGAGGAGGCGATCGTCCGGCCGGCGGCCGCGGCCGGACGTGGCGGAGCGGGCGGGCCCGGCGGCTCGCGCACCGCGCGCGGCGCGGCGGTCGCCCCGGTCGCGCTCGCGCGGGTTCAGGCGAGCGAGGTCGCGCGGCTGCGGACCGGCATCGGCGAGCTCGACCGCGTGCTCGGCGGCGGGATCGTCCCCGGCTCGCTCGTGCTGATCGGCGGCTCGCCCGGGATCGGCAAGTCGACGCTCACGACGATGGCGCTCGCGAACCTCGTCGGCGCCGGGCGGCGCGCGCTCTACGTCTCGGCGGAGGAGTCGGCCGCCCAGATCAAGCTGCGGGCCGAGCGGCTGTCCGCCGCCGCGCTCCAGATCCCCGTGATCGCGGAGACCGACCTCGGCACCGTGCTCGCGACGCTGGAGAGCGAGCGGCCGGAGGTCTGCGTGATCGACTCGGTGCAGACGCTCCACGCCGCCGAGCTGAGCGGCGCGCCCGGCTCCGTCGGCCAGGTGCGCGAGGTCGCGGGGGAGATCATGCGCGTCGCGAAGGTCCACGGGATCGCCGTCCTGCTCGTCGGCCACGTGACGAAGGAGGGCGCGCTCGCCGGCCCGCGCGTGCTGGAGCACCTGGTCGACTGCGTGCTCCAGTTCGAGGGCGAGCGGGAGCGGACCTACCGGACCCTGCGCGCGCTCAAGAACCGCTTCGGCTCGACCAGCGAGGCGGGCGTCTTCGAGATGCGCCAGGACGGCCTCGTCGAGGTGCTCGACGCCTCCGCTCGCTTCGTCAGCGAGGCCACGCGCGCGCCCGGCAGCGTCGTGCTCGCCGCGATGGAGGGCTCACGGCCGCTGCTGGTCGAGGTGCAGGCGCTCGTCTCGCCCTCGGACCTGGAGCAGCCGCGCCGGGTCGTGACCGGCATCGACCGCAACCGGCTCGCGCTCGTGCTGGCGGTGCTGGCGCGCCACGGCGGCGTCGCGGTCGGCAGCGCCGACGTCTTCGTCAACGTCGTCGGCGGCGTGCGGGTGGACGAGCCGGGGGCCGACCTCGCGGTCGCGCTGGCGGTCGCGAGCGCCACCCGCAACGTCGTGCTCGGCGGCGCCGCGACGCTCCCGCTCGCCTGCTTCGGCGAGCTGGGCCTCACGGGCGAGCTGCGCTCGGTCGGCCATCCCGAGCGGCGCCTCGCCGAGGCCGCCAAGTTCGGCCTGCCGACGGTCGTGACACCGGAGAGCGGATCGTTGAGAAACGCCCTGCGCACCGCGCTCGGCGGGGCCCAGCGGGCACGCGCCGCGTGAGCGGTCTGCCGACCGCCTCGCGCCACCCGCGAAACGCCGATGTCTCACCGTTCGGCGACGAATCCTCCATCGTTGCCGATAATCGTGAAAAAACCCGGTAGAATAGGGTTTCTATGGTGCCGCGTACCGGGGAAGAGCCGAAGGACGAGCTCGAGTCTCGCCAAGAGCCCCGGCTCGTCAAGGCGCTCGAGATGGTGGCGCCCGGGACCTCGCTGCGCGAGGGCATCGACAACATCGTCCATGCTCGCACCGGCGGCCTGATCGTGATGGGGGACGCCGACGACCTCGCGTTCCTCTTCTCCGGCGGGATCAAGCTGGAGATCGACTACACGCCGGCGCTGCTCTACCAGCTGGCGAAGATGGACGGCGCGATCGTCCTCAACACGAACGCGACCAGACTCGTCTGGGCGAACGTCCAGCTGACGCCCGACCCGACGATCCTCACGCTCGAGACCGGCACGCGCCACCGCACGGCCGAGCGGATCTCGAAGCAGACCGACGCGCTCGTGATCGCGATCTCGCAGCGGCGCGAAGTCGTCTCGCTCTACGTCGACGGCGCCAAGTACATCCTCGAGGACATCCCGGTCGTGCTGGCGAAGGCCAACCAGGCGCTCGCGACGCTCGACAAGTACCGCAGCCGCCTCGACCAGGTCTCGACGCGCCTGACCGCCCTCGAGTTCGAGGGCGGCGCGACGCTCCACGACGTCCTCACGGTCCTCCAGCGCGCCGAGCTGGTGACGCGGATGGGCGTCGAGATCGAGCGCTACATCGTCGAGC
>JAATFK010000022.1 GCA_015655225.1 Solirubrobacterales bacterium
GACATGAACGCGCTCACGTCGCTGATCCGCGAGGACGCGACGCAGTCGATGCCGCCGTACGAGCTGTGGCTGACCGGCCGCGACGACATCTTCAGCTTCTGGCAGGGACCGGGCGCCGGCTGTCGCGGCTCGCGCGTGATCCCGACGCAGACGGCGAACGGGATGCCCGCGTTCGCGCAGTACAAGCCGAGCGAGGGCGGCAGCGGCTACGACCCCTGGGCGCTCCAGGTGATCGAATTGAGAGACGGGAAGATCGGCGAGTTCACGTTCTTCCTCTCGACCGACACGATCTTCCCGCTCTTCGGGATGCCGCCGCACCTCGACGCGTAGCGCGCCGGCTCAGCGTCCGCCAGCACCTCCCACCGAGCTGGCGAGTCTGTTGCCGTCGAGAGGTCATGAGTGGCTCATGGCCTTCGTCCCGGAAGGTAGGTTGGCGCGATGCCAGATCCCACCGACCAGAGATCCTGGATCAGATATCTCGAGAGCGAAGGTTGGGAGATGGAGCGAGGGCGCAATCACCAGGTCAAAATGACGAAGCCCTCGCGTCGACCGATCACGCTGCCGATGAACAGAGGTAGGCAGTACTCGAAAGGCATGAACGGTGCCCTTCGTCGCCAGTCTCAGGCTGAGGCGCCAGGCTCGGGACCGACTTGATAGCTGCCCTATCATGAGAGGACAGATGCCCGATACCACTGATATCCGAGTGAAGATTCATCTTGAGGATGGATCCATGTGGGCGACCGTGGACGATATGCCCGGCGTCTTCGCAACCGGCGACACGCTGGAAGAGCTGCGCGAAAGCCTTTCCGAGGCGATCACGCTGTACCGAGCTGAGCCGGGCGAAGAGGCAGTGCCCGTGCACGTCGGCCCGCTCCAGTCCGTGGAGACCTCCGCACGCGCCGCGCTCGCTCTCTGCTGAGCGCCACGCGCTAGACAGAACGTCTAAGAGCCTCCGACCCTCCCGGCCGGGGGCTCTTTGCTTCTGCTGTGTGCCGAGCCGGGATCGGGCGCTCGCGGTGCCGCCTCACTCCGGCAACACGTCCCTCAGCCCCATGAAGGCGAGCAGCTCGCGCAGCTCGCCGGAGGCGTTGCGCAGCCGCACCTGACAGCCGCGCCGCCCGGCGACGAGCTGGAGGCGGGCGAGGGCGTCGGCGGTCGCGGCGTTCGGCTCGACGCCGCGGACGTCGCAGAGCGCGTGGGACGCGCCGCTGCGCTCGAGCAGCAGGCAGACGCGGTCGCACAGTCCGGGCAGGTCCTCGTGCGCGATCGGTCCGTGGATCGCGAACGCGATCGTCCTCGGGGCGGGGCTCGACATCGACACAGGGACCCTTTCGGCCCTCGAAACTCATCGATTGTGCAATTCGTGCTCCGGCGGGACCGGCGGGTGGTACGGTCGGCGCGCCCGACGGCCGAGGGCCGACGCCCGACGCCCGACTGCCGCCGCGCCGACCCGCTGTGCCGTCGGCGCCGCGGGGCGCGATCCGGGAGGTACCGATGGTCCGTCGTGGTGCAAAGCGCCTGCGTCAGCATGCGCCGTGGTTCGTTGCGCTGTTCTTCGCCCTCAGCGGGCGCTCGTACGCCCTCGCGAGCGGCATCACCTCCAGCTCCAGCTCGGGCCCGAGGCTGTACGCCTGCGTCACCGAGCGCTACGGCACGCTCAACCAGTCCGACGCGACGCGCCCCTGCGCGCCCGGGCAGCACAAGATCTCCTGGAACGCCGAGGGCGCGCGCGGGCTGACCGGCGTCACCGGCATGGCCGGCCCGAGAGGCACCCGGGGCGCGCGCGGCGTCGCCGGCGCGAACGGGACGGCGGGCGCGAGAGGCGCGACCGGCGCCGGCGGCGCGACGGGGGCGGTGGGGGCGACCGGCGCGGCGGGCGCGAAGGGCGACGCGGGCGCGACCGGCGCGACCGGCGCGAGAGGCGACACCGGCCCGGCCGGACCGTCGAACGGCGTGACCGGCCCGACGGGTCCCCCCGGACCAGTCGGCGCCGCGGGCGCGAGAGGCGACACCGGCGACGCGGGACCCCAGGGCGCCGCGGGCGCGAGAGGCGACACCGGCGACACGGGACCGACCGGGGCCGGCGGGACCAACGGCACCGACGCCCCAGCCGACTACGCGTCGGTCTACGAAGACACCCCGGTCATCGTGCCGATCGGCGACAGCGTGCCGTTCGACAACGCAAGCTTCGTCACCGGCGGGGTCCTCTTCAACCCCGGATCGTCGAACGTCACGATCCTGACGGCCGGGATCTACGACGTGCGCTTCTCGGTCACCGCAACTCAGCCGAGCCAGTTCGCCGTCCAGATCAACGGAGCCGTCATCCCGGCCGGCACGTTCGGCTCGGTCAGCGGCGCGACGTACGGCGGCGAGCTGACGCTCTCGCTCACGGCCGGCGACGTCGTGTCGCTGGAGAACGTCTCCGCGTCGGCCATCGCGCTCGACTCGACGGCCGGCGGCCCGAGCACCGCCACCGACGCCTCGCTCACGCTCACGCATCTCCCGGAGGGCACGCCGCCCGCGTGAGCGGCGGGCCGGTGGGCGCGCGCCGCCTCCCCCGAGGCGGCGCGCCCGCCGCGCTCACGCCCGGCTCGCCTCCACCAGCCGCCGCGCGCGGCGCTGGGTCAGCCAGCGGGTGACGAAGCCGGCGCCGCCGAGGGCGATCAGGACCGCCAGCACCTCGGCGATCCCCCACAGCCAGGTCGAGGTGCGCACGACCGCCGGCGGGGCTCTCGCCGGTCTCGCTCTGGAGGGATCGGCGGGCGGCGCGGTGACCGTCAGGTCGAAGGTCGCCGGCCGCGCGGTGCCGCCGTTCACGGTCACCTGCCAATCGCCGGCGGAGGCCGTGTAGAGGCCCGAGACGCGGTAGTGGTCGCCGCCGAGCGCGGTGGCGAGCACGTCGGTCTCCGGCACGCCGAGTCTCGCCGACGCGAAGCCGACGGTGACGCGGCCGTCGGGGCCGGCGGGCGCCCACACGTCGTAGTCGGTCAGGCCCGGCTCCGCGCCCGAGGGACGCAGCTTCACCGTCTGCCCGGCGACCTGCGCGGTCTGCGTCAGGTCGGCCGCCGCGCGCGCGAACGACTGGTTGCGCGCCGAGCCCGACAGGAACGGGACGACGAGCAGGATCAGGATCCCGACCACCGCCTCGACCGCGACGACGCTGCGGAAGTGGCGCATCGCGACGCGGACGGCGGAGGTGCGCTCGCCGTCGTCGCCGCCGCTTTCGCGGATCGCGTTGACGCGCGGGAGCAGCCACAGCTGGTTGAGGGCACCGAGCCCGACCAGCACGAGGACGAGGATCAACTTCACGAGCAGCGTCTCGCCGTAGAGGGTGTGGAACAGGAGCCGCGGCGGGCCGACGTGGATCCAGGCGGTCCAGAGGCCGGTGAGGATCATCACGCCGACGCAGACGGTCGCGACGAGCGAGAAGCGCCGCAGCGCGAGCGGCCAGAAGCGGCCGCGGCGCTCGACGGGGATGCGCCGCAGCACGACGCCGAGGAGCGCGAGCGCGATCAGGCCGCCGACCCAGACCGACGCGGCGGCCAGGTGGCCCCAGTCGAGCACGTCGGTGAAGATCTCGCGCGGCCAGGCCGGCGGCGCTCTCGTCGGGACGACGCGGGCGATCAGCTCGGCGACGCCGGCCGCGAGCCCGAGGCCGAGGATGCCGTCGAGCTGACGCGGACGGTGCTGCCAGCCGGGGCGCAGCGCCGCGACCGCGGCCGGCAGCACGACGACGGCCGCGAGCAGGGTCAGCCCGAGGCGGATCAGCCAGACGTGGCCGTCGGGCATGTCGGTGAGGTAGTCCCAGATCGCGCCGGGCCGGATCGATCCCCAGAAGCTCAGGCCCGCGTCTCTGTCGGTCGCGTTGTTGACGAGGTCGGCGAGCGTCGAGGGGATGAAGAGGAGGATCGCGGCGCCGCCGAGCACGAGCAGCCCGCGGTCGGTCGCGGCGGCCAGCTCGTCGCGGGTGTCGCCGTCGAGCCGGCGGACGGAGGGCATGGTGACGAGGAAGCGCAGCGCGAGCGTGCCGATGAAGGCCATGATCGTGAGGAACGCCAGCCACTTCGGGATCGCCCGCGAGACGGGCGTCAGCTGGTCGTCGGGCTTCGTCGTCTCGACCAGCGCCGGCGAGGCGCCGGC
>JAATFK010000626.1 GCA_015655225.1 Solirubrobacterales bacterium
CCCGGGCTGCGCCACCCCGCCGGCCGGCCGTCCGTCGGGCGCGCCGCCGGGCGCGCCGCCCTGGACGCGGCGCTCGCCCGCGTCGGCGACGGCGAGCGGCTCGCGGTCCTGCTCTCAGGCGAGCCCGGGATCGGCAAGACGCGGCTCGCGGTCGAGCTGGCGGGCGACGCCGCGGCGCGCGGCTTCACCCCGCTCGCCGGCCGCTGCGACGAGGACCTTGGCCGCTCCTTCCAGCCCTTCGAGGAGGCGCTCGGCGCGCTCGCCGACCGCCTCCCGGACGAGCTGCTGGCGGCACACGCCCGCGAGCACGGCGACGTGCTGGCGCGGCTGCTGCCGCCACTCGCGGAGCGGCTGCGGCAGCTCGGCGCCGGCGCGGAGGCGGGCGGCGCCGACGTCGCGATCGCGGGCGCCGGCCAGTACGCGCTGTTCGCGGCCGTCGGGGACCTGCTCGCGCGCCTCGGCGACACGGCGCCGCTGCTGCTCGTGCTGGAGGACCTGCAGTGGGCCGACCGTCCCACGCTGCTGCTCCTCAAGCACCTGCTGACGACGCCCGCCCACCCGCGCATGCTGGTGCTCGCGACGCACCGCGCCGACGAGCCGGACGGGGCCGGCCCGCTCGCCGACCTGCTGGCGGAGCTGCACCGCGAGCCCGCGATCGTCCGGCTGGAGCTGGAGGGGCTGCGCGACGACGAGGTCGCCGAGCTGGTCGCGACCGCGGAGACGCCGCTGCTCCCCGCCGCCGTGCGGGCGCTCGCGCGCGGGACCGGCGGCAACCCGTTCTTCCTGACCGAGCTGCTGCGCACGCTCGGGGAGGCGCCCGAGGGCGAGCTGCCGGCGGCGGCGCTCGGCGACGCCGCGCCGGGCGAGCGGCTGCCGCTGCCCGGCGGCGTGCGCGAGACGATCAGCCGGCGCGTGCGCCGGCTCGGCGAGCCGACCACGCAGGCGCTCGGCGGCGCGGCCGTGCTCGGCGTCGAGTTCGACCCGCGTCTGCTGCCGCGCGTGCTCGGCGCCGACCCCGAGCGCGTCGCGCTCGCGCTCGCGCGGGCCCGCGCCGCCGGCCTCGTCGGCGACGCCGCCGCCGGGCTCGCGTTCCGCCACGCGCTGATCGCCCAGACGCTCTACGAGGAGCTGCCGGAGCCCGAGCGGATGGCGCTCCACCGCCGTGCCGCCGAGGCGCTGGAGGCGCTGCCCCCGGCCGCGACCGCGCGCGAGGCGCCGGCGCTCGCGCGCCACTGGACGGTCGTCCGCGACCCCTCCGCGCTCGAGCGGGCGATCCACTGGTGCCGCGTCGCCGGCCAGCAGGCGCTCGCCCAGCTCGCGCCGCAGAGAGCGCAGCGCTGGTTCGAGCAGGCGCTCGCGCTGCTCGCCAAGCGCGAGGAGGCGACCGACGAGGAGCGCTGCGCGATCCTGATCGAGCTCGGCGCGGCGCAGCGTCACTCGGGCGATCCGAGCTTCCGCGAGACGTTGCTCGACGCCGCCCGCATCGCGCTGCGCCGGGGCGACGACGAGCGGCTCGTGCGCGCCGCGCTCGGCAACACGCGCGGGTTCGTCAGCTCCGTCGGCGGCGCCGACGGCGAGGTGATCGCGGTGATCGAGGCGGCGCTTGCGACGGTCGGGCCCGAGCGCACGGCGGTCCGCGCGCGGCTGCTCGCGACGCTCGGCGGCGAGCTCAGCTTCTCGAGCGACTGGACGCGGCGGGCGGCGCTCAGCGACGAGGCGCTCGCGATCGCCCGCGAGGTCGGCGACCCGGGCGCGCTCGTCCACGTCCTGACGGAGCGCAACATCACGATCTGGCGGCCCGAGACGCTGGAGGAACGGCTCGCGAACACCGACGAGTGCCTGCGCGCGGCCGACCTGCTGGGCGACCCGATCGCCCAGTTCCACGCGCTCCACTGGCGCGCGAGCGCGTGCGTGACGAGCGGCCTCTTCACGGAGGCACGCGCCACCCGCGCCCGCGCCCGCGCGCTCGCCGCGCGGATCCGCCAGCCGACGGCGCTGTGGATGACCGCCTACGACGACGCGGACGAGCTGATCGTCGCCGGGCGCCTCGCGGACGCGGAGCGGCGGGCGCTGGAGGCGGGCGAGATCGGCCAGGCGAGCGGCCAGCCCGACGCGCCGCTGATCCTCGCCTCCCAGCTCGTCGTGATCCGCCACGACCAGGGGCGGCTGAGCGAGCTGACGGAGCTGATCGCGCAAACCCTGGAGCTGAACCCGCGGCTGACCGGCTACCGCTCGGTGCTGGCGCTCGGCTACTGCGAGCAGGGCAGCTTCGAGGACGCCGCCCGGATCCTCGCGATCGACGCGCCCGACCGCTTCGCCGGCCTCGCCGCCGACCTCACGTGGCTGTCGGTCGCCTGCACCTACGCGCACATCGCCGCGCGGCTGATCCCGGCGGGCGCGGCGCCGCGCGAGACGGGGCTCGCGCTGCGCGACCTGCTCGCGCCGTGGCACGGGCAGATCGCCTACATCGGGCCGGCCGGCGGGCGGCTCGTCGCGCACCACCTCGGGATGCTGCTGCTGGCGCTCGGCGAGCTGGACGAGGCGCGCGTCCAGCTGGAGGCGGCGGTGCGGCGCGCGGACGCGCTCCCGGCGCCGGTGTGGGCGGCGCGGGCGCGCCTGGAGCTGGCGCGCTGCCTGCTCGCGCAGGGCGAGGAGGAGGCGGCTCTGGCGCTGCTCGCGCGGACGCGGCGGGACGCGGAGGAGCTGGGCGCCGACGGGATCGCCGCCGGGGCGGCGGAGCTGCTCGGGGGTCTCACCCCGGCAGCCGGCGCTGCTCCTTCTCGACGAGGATCGCCGCGGGGCTCGTGAAGCAGAGCCGCGCGACCGTCCTGGTGCGGTCGGTGATCTGCCAGTAGCTGCAGGTGCGGCCGTCCGCATGGTCGGGGAAGAGGGCGATCACGCTCGGCTTCGCGAGGTTCTCGGGCGTGCCGGTCTCCTGCTGGCGGTCGTTGACCGTGATCATCTCCTGCCCCGGTCTCGCCGCCGCGTACTCGCGCGAGGTCATCAGGTTGCCGAACGGGCTGCGGTGGGGCGTCGGGTCGTTGTCGGTGTGACCGAAGATGATCGCCAGGACGATCACGGCGATCACCGCGACGGCGGTGCTCCAGGCGATCCAGCCGCGCCGCCGCTGCGCGCGGGCGGCGTCGGGCGTGAGCTGCCGTGTCGCGGACATCGGCGGGACCCTACGGCACCCCGGCGGGGCCGTGGCAACAGCGTGGCAACGCGCGGGCGGGCGGGCGGCGCGACTAGCCGACGCAGACGAGCGCGTCGCCCGGGAGGTACGGCGCGGCGCCGGTTCCCACCACGAGCCGGCCGCCCGCGACGAGCGGGGCGGCGGCGCTCGGCGCGCCGAGCGCGGCGCTCGCGACGAGCGCGCCGCTCGCGGTGTCGAGCAC
>JAATFK010000163.1 GCA_015655225.1 Solirubrobacterales bacterium
ACATATTGATATCGGTGCGGCGCCAGGGGAGGTGATGCGCCACGAAATCGAGGGTCACGGCATGCCGTGGACCCCGAAAGGACGTTCTCGTGGCTCGAATCTCCTATAACCCTCAAGGTGCGGTCCAGCTCGAGGACGGCTATCTGATCGCCCTCGCGAAGCAGGGCAAGCCCGATGCGTACGACAGGCTCGTCCGTCGCTACTACGGCTTCGTCCGGCTGAAGGCCTCGTCATACTTCCTCGCCGGCGGCGACGCCGACGACCTGATCCAGGAGGGCCTGGTCGGCCTCTACAAGGCGATCCGCGACTACCGCACCGACCGCGAGTCGTCCTTCCGCAACTTCGCGGAGCTGTGCATCACGCGGCAGATCATCACCGCCGTCAAGACGGCGACGCGCAACAAGCACACGCCGCTGAACCAGTACGTCTCGTTCTCCTCCTCGCCGTCCGCCTCGGTCAACGAGGGCGACCCGACGCTCGACGAGATGATCCCCGGCCCGACCGTCCACGACCCGGTCAACCAGGTGATCTCCTCCGAGGAGCTGCGCGCGCTCGTCGCCTGCCTCTCGACGGTCCTCTCCGACCTCGAGTCGCGCGTCCTCTCGCTCTACCTCGACGGCCACTCCTACGAGGACGTCGGCGGCCGCCTCGGCTGCGACACGAAGACGGTCGACAACGCGCTCCAGCGCGTCAAGCGCAAGGTCGGCACCCACCTCGCCGCCCGCAACGTGCTGTTGTAGGGGGGCATGTCCGTCGTCCTGATCATCGTGATCGTCGTCGCGGCGATCGTGCTGCTGCTGACGCTCGTCGGCGCCGCCGGCGCCTCGCGCCGCAACCGCGCGGGGGCCGAGCGCTTCAGCGCCAGCCTCGCCAGCGTCGACCAGCAGCTGGCCCACGCGGTCGCGGAGGACCGCGGCTGGGAGCGCGCGACGCTCGAGGCGATCGCCCGGAGAGAGCTGCTCGCGCGCCAGCCCGACGAGCGGATCGAGACCCTGGAGCTGATCCAGCTGGTCGACGAGCCGGGCACCGACAACGACGTCGCCGTCTTCCGCGCGCGCCACGCGCGCGGCACCTCGCGCATCACGCTCGCGCGCCGCGGCGGCGACTGGCACGCCGCCTCGGTCGACGACGAATAGCCCGTCGTGCCGGGCGATTCGCCCGATGTTGTGAACGAGCTGATGATGAATTGTGACCGTTGCGTGACCCACGGTTGACCCCTGTGGAGCGGCTGCCTAGCCTGCGCTGAGCGACATTGCCGTCTTGCGTGCGCCGCCGTCGCTCCGCCGCCGCCCTCCGCTCCAAGGAGTCCCGTTGTCACCGCTGCTCACCCGCTGGTCAGGTCCTGCTGCCCTCGTGGTCTCGCTCGTCGCGCTCGTGTTCGCGCTCGGCGGGATCTCGTCCGCCGACCAGCGACCCGTCGCCTCCGCGAGTGCGAAGGCGACAGCGAAGAGCAAGGCGAAGACGAAGAAGGCGACGACGAAGAAGAAGACGGCCGCCGCGCCGACGCCGAGCACGAAGCCGAAGGCGCTCGGGCTGCTGCTCCTCAACAAGAAGAAGCAGTTCCCGACCTCCGTGCTGCCGCTCGTCCCGCTCGCGAAGGTGGCGCAGAACGCCAACAAGCTGGGCGGCAGAGCGGCGTCGGCCTATGTCGAGAACTGCACCGCCGACGCGGTCGACATGGGCAGCTGGTGCATCGACTCCTCGACCTACCCGCTGCAGTCGAACGAGGTCGGCAAGAACGACTACCTGTGGGCGTCGCAGAAGTGCGTCGACCAGGGCGGCTACCTGCCGACCGCGGCGCAGCTGATCGGCGCCGCGACGCGCGTCAAGCTCAACTCCACGCTCGACGACAACCAGTCGACGGCGTCGATCGACATCGACCCGAGCGACGGCCTCAAGGACCAGCTCGAGATGAGCTCGACGCTCGTCACGACCGCCGCGGGCAGCGACGCGGCCGGCTCCGAGGGCGTCACCAGCGGGTCGACCGGCAACCCCAACACGGGCGAGCCGAACCCGGTCCCCGTCCCCGCCGATCCGACACCGGAGACGCTCCAGTACGTGACCGTCTTCGACAACCACAACCACGGCGGCTTCGCGGGTTCCAAGCCCGTCGACCAGCCCGCGCCCTTCCGCTGCGCCTACGACAAGCAGCAAGGACAGTCGGCTGAGACGCTCGGCTGATCAAGCGCGCTGCTGCCGTTATCACGATCTTCACACCCGGCTCACGGCTTGATCACAACCACTGCCGTGCGGGTGTGGCGAACTCCATGACGCCTCGAAATCCCCGTCTCCCGGAATGAGCACACGTGCCCCGCTTCACCATTCGTGGGCTTGCCGTCCTCGTCGCGCTCTGCGTGGCAGCGGCACTGCCCGCGGCCGCGAGCGCCAAGCCGGTCATCACGATGAGCGGCTCGACCTCGGTCTATCCGCTCGCCGTCCTGCTCGCGAAGTCCTACGTCGCGTCCTGCAACCACTGCGTGCTGTTCAAGCTCGCCCAGGGCGGCTCCGACGTCGGCGTCAACGACGTCGCGCACAACAAGGTCTCGATCGGCAACTCGTCGCGCGAGCCGCTCAGCACCGACCCGGGCGGCCTCGTCTTCAACAAGATCGCCCGCGACGCCGTCTGCATCATCACGAACAAGAGCAACAAGATCGCGAACCTCTCGCAGGCGCAGGTCCAGAGCGTCTTCTCCGGCAGAGTCCGCAACTGGAGCCAGGTCCCGGGCGCGACGATCAAGAGCCCGATCGACCTCTACTCGCGTACGTCGACCTCCGGCACCGCGGACGCGTTCTCGAAGATCTTCATGCTGCCGTACAGCGTGTCTTCGACCTCGTCGCAGAAGTCGTCCAACGGCCAGGTCCAGCAGGGCGTCGTCGGCGACAGCGCCGGCATCGGCTACGTCTCCCTCGACTTCGTCAAGGGCGCGAACCCCGTCTCCTACAACGGCGTTCCGTGCAACCTGCGCAACGCGAAGTCGGGCGCCTACGGCGGCGTTCGTAACTTCTACATGGTGACCCGCGGCAAGGCGACCGGCGCGACCGCAAGCTGGATCAAGTGGATCCAGACGAGCTCCGCCGCGAAGAAGATCGTGGCGACGGACTGGGTCCCGCTCGCGTAGCGGACCACCTGCTCCTTCCCGGCCGGCTCGCCCCTGTGGGCGGGCCGGCCGTTGCCGTATCGCACTGCTGATCTCGAACGAAGGCGACCGCCACCCATGACCCCCGAAGACACGCCGCCACCAGCTGACGACGCGACGCCCGCCAGCAACGGCGGGAGACCGGCCGCGAGCAGCGCGCCGGCCGCCGCGCCCCCCAGCCCCGGCCGGCGCGCGGGTGGCAGACCGAGAGTGCAGTCAGGCCTGGCGCAGAGAAGAAGCCCGGCGCTGGCCGCTCTCGGGAACTTCGCGGGTGGCGTGCAGAGAGCGCTCTTCCGTGATCTGCTGACGACGTTCCTGCTGGTCGCGTCTATCGCGCTGGCGGTGACGTTCTTCTCGCTGCTGGGGTCGATCAAGCCCGACGGTCATGGCACCGAGGTGCCATTGAGCCAGGTCACGCAGCTGGCGAATCAGAGAGAGATCGTCGATGCGACGTTGTTGGATCACGACAACATCGTGCAGGTCGACACGCGCGATGCGCGGAAGCTGTACGCGAGTTATCCGTCCTCAGGTGCGCAGACGCAGCAGCTCTCGGATGCGTTGACGAGAGGTGGCGCGCAGGTCACGGTTGATGATCAGGCGGGCAAGGCGACCCGGACGATCGTGGTGCAGTTCCTGTTGCCGATCTTGATGCTGGTCTGTCTGTTCGCGTTCTTCACCCGGCTTGGCGCTGATGGTGGCGCCGGTGGGATCTCTGCGTTCTCGAGATTTGGGGGGAGAGGGAGAAGAAAGGGCAAGGGAACGAATCACAAGGTGACGTTCTCTGATGTCGCTGGCGCGGGTGAGGCGGTGGCGGAGTTGCGTGAGATCCGTGACTTCCTCGCCGACCCCTCCAGATATCTCGCGTTGGGTGCCGCCGCGCCGAAGGGCGTGCTGTTGGTTGGTCCTCCCGGCACCGGCAAGACCCTCCTCGCGAAGGCCGTTGCTGGCGAGGCGGACGCGACGTTCTTCTCGCTGTCTGGTTCGGACTTCGTTGAGTCGCTCGTCGGTGTTGGTGCGGCGCGTGTGCGTGACCTGTTTGCGAGAGCGCGGAGAATGTCGCCGGCGATCATCTTCATCGACGAGTTCGACGCCGCTGGCCGCAAGCGCGGCGCGGGGATCGGGCAGGGCAACGACGAGCGTGAACAGACCCTCAACCAGCTGCTGGTCGAGATGGACGGGTTCGGCGGGGACGGTGGGTTGGTCGTGATGGGCGCGACGAACCGTCCGGACATTCTTGACCCCGCGCTGTTGCGTCCGGGTCGGTTTGACCGTCAGGTCGTGATCGACGTCCCCGACGTCCACGGCCGCCTGGAGATCCTGCGCTTGTATGCGAGAAGACGTCCGCTCGCGCAAGACGTCGAGCTGGACCGCCTCGCGCACGACACCCCGGGCTTCTCCGGCGCCGAGCTCGCGTCCGTGATCAACGAGGCCGCCCTGTTGACGGTGCGTGAAGGTCGGAGAGAGATCGATCAGCACACGTTGGAGGAGGCGATCGACCGGGTGGTCGCCGGTCCCGCGAAGCGTCACGTGCTCAGCGAGGACGAGCGGCACACGATCGCGATCCACGAGGCCGGGCACGCGGTTGTGACTCGTGCGCTGGGACAGACGATCTCGTCGCAGAAGCTCTCGATCGTCGCCCGCGGCCGGCAGCTCGGTACGGCCGCCAGCA
>JAATFK010000477.1 GCA_015655225.1 Solirubrobacterales bacterium
CCGCGCTCGCGGGACCGCCGGCGGGGAAGGTCGAGCTGGTCGCGTGGTTGAGCGTCTGGACCGCCCAGCTCGCGGGCGCCAGCAGCAGGACCGCGAGGACGGCCGCGAGCGCGACCTCCCGCGCCCGGCCACGCAACCGCGCGGGGACGGCGAGGACGATCGCGGCGAGCAGCCCGACGACGATCACGATCGGCTCGAGCCACGGGAGCGTGCTCTCGTTGTGCATCACGACCAGCTCCGTCACGACCCCGCCGGCGATCGCGAGCGGCGCGACGATCCGCGCGAGCGAGCCGCCGCGCAGGATCAGGCCGGCGGTCCCGCCGACGAGCGCGGCCGCGAACGGCGCCAGCAGCGACGTGTAGTACGGGTGGAAGATCCCCTTCGCGTGGCTGAAGACGACCGCCGTCACGAGGAACGCGCCGCCCACCGCGATCAGCCAGCCGCTGCGCGCGTCGCCGCGCCGCAGCCGCGTCGCGACGAGGATCCCGATCCCGCCGACGAGCGCGAAGCCGAGCAGCCAGCCGGCCTGTCCGCCGAGGCTCTCGTTCAGCAGGCGCAGCGGGCCGGTGTTGCCGCCAAACATCGAGCCGCCGCCGCCGAACCCGCCACCGCCACCCGTCCCGCCGGGGCCGCCGGCCTGGCCGTCGACGCGGCCGAGGCCGTTGTAGCCGAAGATCAGCTGGAGCACCGAGTTGTTGCTCGTGCCGGAGATCCAGGGCCGGTCGGCCGCCGGCACGATCAGCGTCAGCAGCGGCCAGGCGCCGCCGACGACGAGCAGCGCAGCGCCGCCCGCAAGCAGCTGCTTGAGCGCCGAGATGCGGCCGCGCGGCGCGACCCACAGCGCCGCCGCGACGATCCCGGGGACGATCAGCAGCGCCGCCGCCATCTTCGTCTCGAAGCCGAGCCCGACCATCACGCCGGCCCAGACGAGCCAGCGCATGCGGCCGTCCTCCAGCCAGCGGACGGTGAACCAGAGTGCCGCCGTGCTGCAGAGCACGAGCAGCGCGTCGGGGTTGTTGTGGCGCGAGACGGCGACCCCGATCGGCGTCAGCGCGAGCGCGAGACCGCCGGCGAAGCCGGCCGCGCGGCCGAAGCGGCGACGGACGAGGTCGTAGACGAGCGCGACGCTCCCCATCCCCATCAGCGCCTGGGGGACGAGGATCGCGAGCGAGTTGTAGCCGAACGCTCTGACCGACAGCGCCTGCACCCAGAGCGCGAGCGGCGGCTTGTCCACCGTCATCACGCCGCTTGGATCCATCGAGGCGAAGAGGAAGTCGTGCCAGCTCCCGCTCATCGAGCGCACCGCGGCGGCGTAGTAGTCGTTCGCCCAGCCGTTCTGGCTCAGCGCCCAGAAGTTGAGGACGCCGGCGACGACCAGCAGGGCGAGCAGCTCCGGCCGCTGCCTGAGGGCGTCGACCGCGCGGGTGGTGCGGGCCCGCAGGCCCGCCAGGCGCTCGTCGCGGGGCGTGCGCGCGGCGGCACCGGGCCGCGTCGCGCCGTCGACCGCGGGCGTGGTGAGGGAGGTCAGGGATCGGCTCATGGACGTCAGCGTGCCGGGGCTCGCTGGCGGGACCCTCAAGCAAGCCTGAGAGAAACCTGGGAGGCCCGGGCCGTGTACCGTCGTCCTCCATGGCACTGCGCACGCTCGACCAGCACGACCTCGGCGTCAGCTGGACGCTCGACGAGCGGATGGAGCGCAGCTCGCTCGCGCTCCTCGTCGACGGTCGCGTCTAGTGCGTCGACCCGGTCGGCGAACCGCAGGCGCTCGCCGCCGCCACGGCGCTCGGGCCGGCCGCCGGGGTCCTCCAGCTGCTCGACCGTCGCGCTCGCGGCTGCTACGCGCTCGCGAACCGGCTCGGGGTCGAGCTGCACGTCGTGCCCCGGTCGCTGCCCGGCACGCCGCTGCGGGTCGTCCCGCTGCTCGACAGCTTCCGCTGGCGCGAGGTCGCGCTCTGGTGGGAGGAGCCCGGGGTGCTGGTCGTCGCTGAGGCGCTCGGCACGGCCGCGCCGTTCACCGTCGGTGCCGGCCCGGTCGGGATCCATCCCGTGCTGCGCGTGCTGCCGTTCCCGCAGGCGCTGCGCGGCTTCACGCCCAAGCACCTGCTGGTCGGGCACGGCCCGCCGCTGCACGGTCCGGGGATCGGCGCCGCGACCGACCGCGCAATCAAGCACGCGCGGCGGGACGCGCCGCGACTGCTGCTGACGCTGCCGAAGCTGCTGCTCGGCTGAGGCCGGTCAGTCGACCGGCGCGAGCCGGCGGACGAGCGTGGCGGCCGCGTGGACGACCAGCTCGCGGTCGTAGGTGACGGCGAAGTCGAAGCGGCGGTCGTCTTCGGCACCGGTGTCGCCAAGGTCGCGCGCGACGAGCGCGCCGGCGAAGTGGTGGCCGACGACCGCGACGCTCCACTCGCCCGCGAGCTGATCGTCGGGCAGGATCTGGGCGCCCCGCAGGCCGGGGACCGCCTCGTTGGAGAGGCCGACGCCGAGCGCGCCGACGAGCGCCGCCCGCTCGGCGAGGTGCGCGTAGCGGCGACGGGTCGCGGGAGTGAAGCGCTCGGCCGTCTGGAACGCGGAGATGATCACGACGTCGTGCCCAAGCGCCTCCGCCTGGTCCTCCAGCTGCTGGGACATCGCCAGCAGCAGCCGCTTGGACGCGCGCTCGACCTGCCGATGGCGGCGGACGACCTCGAACGGCGTCGTCCCAGGGAGACGGGTCGGCGGGACGATCCGCGCGAGGGACTTGAGTCGGATCGGAGCGTCGGTCGACCGGTCGGCGGCGTCGGGCAGCGGCTCGGGCCGGCCGAACAGCCAGCCCTGGCCGAGGGTCGCGCCCATCGCGAGCGCGATCCCACGGTGCGCCTCGGTCTCGATCCCCTCGGCGACGACGTGGCTGCCGGTGCGCTCGCGGTGGGCGCGGACGGCGTTGACGATCGCGGCGACCTCGCGCGTCGGCTGCTGCTGGATCAGGCGCAGGTCGAGCTTCACGACGTCGGGCGCGACGAGCGGCAGGAGCGCGAGCGAGCGGGTGTCGGCGCCGATGTCGTCGAGCGCGATCCCCCAGCCGGCGTCGCGCAGCCGCTGGACCTCGCGGAGCAGCTCGGCGGGACGGGCGGTGAGGGCGCGCTCGGTCAGCTCCAGGACGACGTCGCCGCGCTGGGCGGCGGTCTCCCAGAGGGGTGCGATGGCGTCGGGGCAGCGGGTGCCGAGCGCCTCCGGCTCGACGTTGACGAACAGCGTGGTGGCGTCGAGGTCGGCGTCGGCGGCCGCCGCCAGGGCGGCGCCGCGACAGGCCCAGTCGAGCTCGACCACGGCGCAGTCGGCCGCGGCGGCGGCGAACAGCTGGTCGGGCCGTTCGAGCGCTGAGCCGACGGGGCCGCGGGCCAGCGCCTCGTAGCCGACGACGGTGCCGTGGCGGAGGTCGACGATCGGCTGGAAGACAGCCCGCAGCCCGCCGGAGGCGAGCACCCCGCGGAGGTCGTGGCTGATCGGTGGAGCGTGGGTCTCTGGCATCGGCGGACTCTCAGGGTTCACGGTCTTGGCACGAGCTGCGCCTCCTCACCATCGGCCCATCGCGAGCGAACCTGTAGCGAGGTGTCAGCGCGTCCGGTTCTTGTGATATGCGGGCGTCACCGTGTTGGATCTGTC
>JAATFK010000681.1 GCA_015655225.1 Solirubrobacterales bacterium
GCCCGCGGCGAGTACACGCGGCCCGACGACCGCCTGCTGGCGACCTTCGCCGGCGCCGGGATCGCAATCGCGGTGATCGTCCTCGTGATCGTGCTCGTCGACGCCTAGGCGCCGAGGCGCCCCGCCGGGGCGCCTAGAAGACGACGGTCTTGTTCTCGTGGACCAGCACGCGGTCCGCGAGGTGGCGGTGGACCGCCCTTGCGAGCACCGTGCGCTCGATGTCGCGGCCGATCCGCACCAGCTCGGCGACGCTGTCGCGGTGGCTGACGCGGGCGACGTCCTGCTCGATGATCGGCCCCGCGTCCAGCTCCTCCGTCACGTAGTGGGCGGTCGCCCCGATGATCTTGACGCCCCGCTCGCTCGCGCGCCGGTACGGGTCCGCGCCGGAGAACGCCGGCAGGAACGAGTGGTGGATGTTGATCAGCGGCGCGCCGATCGCCGCCAGGAAGTCGCCCGAGACGATCTGCATGTAGCGCGCCAGCACGACGAGGTCGACCTTCCCCGCCAGCGCCTCGACGATCGCCGCCTCCGCTGCCGGCTTCGTGTCCCGCGTGACCGGCACGTGCAGGAACGGCACGCCGAAGCTGGCGACGTCGCGCTCGACGTCGCGGTGGTTGGAGACGACCAGCTCGATCCGCGCGTCGAGCTCGCCGTTGCGCCCGCGCCAGAGCAGGTCGAGCAGGCAGTGGTCCTCGCGCGAGACGAGGATCGCGACGCGCTTGGGGACCGACGCGTAGGAGATCGACCACTCCATCGCGAACTCCGGCGCGACCGTCGCGGCGAACGCCCGCTCCAGCTCCCGCCCGCCGTCGGCGAGCCCGTCGAGCGCGAACTCCATCCGCATGTAGAACATGCCGCCGGTCGGGTCGGTCGAGTGCTGATCGGACTCGAGGATGTTCGCGCCGTGCTCGAACAGCAGCCGCGAGACCGCCGCGACGATCCCGTGGCGGTCGGGGCATGAGATCAGCAGCCGGGCCGTGTCGGGCCGTCCGACGTCGTCGGTGCTCGCTGCGCTCGTCATCCTCCCGCTCCCCCTCCGTGCGTCGACCTCGTTCGAGGCCGGAGCCTACTTCGTCTTCTCGTCGCCCTGCAGCAACGCCGTCGCGTCGGCGCCGTCGCTGCCGGCGTCGCTCGCGCTGCCCGTCAGCGTCAGCGTCGTCCCGTCTCTGCCGAGGCGCGCGTCGAGCGCGACGATCGTGTCGGGGAGGATGTCGTCGAGCTTCCACTTCTTCGGCGCGACGATCGCGACCGTCGTGTCGGAGATGCCGAGGTCGTCGGCGGTCAGCGTGATGATCCGCGTCTTCGCGTCGACCGCTCTGACGGTCCCCTCGAACGGCAGCGGTCTCTTGCTCAGCTTGCCGTCGACGCGCTGGTTCTCGACGATCCGCGCCGGGACGGTCGTCTTCCCGTGCTTCGTCGCCGCGACCAGCTTCACCGTGACGGTGACGGCATGGCCGAGGACCGGCAGCGTCGGCGCGGGGACGGCCGGCGTCGTGCTGGTCGTCGTCGTGGTGGGCGCGGCGGCGGCAGCCGCGAGCGGATTCGTCACCGTCGGATCGGGAGCGCCGGCGGGCGTCGTCGGCGTCGTCGTCGGATCCGTCGGCGTGGTCGTCGGGTCGGTCGGCGTCGTCGGCGTCGTCGGCGTCGTCGGCGTGGTCGTGACCGGCGGCGCTGGGGTGACGGGCGGCGCCGGCGTGACCGGGGCCGCGGGCGGGACGACCGGCGCCGCCGGCGTCGTCGCGGCGGGCGCCGGCGTCGTGGTCGTCGGCGTCGGCGTCGGGAGCGGCGGCGGGACCCAGCCCGGCACCCTCACGAGCAGGGAGGCGCCGCGGGCGGAGACGACGTAGGTCCCGGCCTGCGGGTCGACCGCGGTCACGACGCCTCTCAGCACCGCGGCCGTCAGCGCCTTGCCGGTCGCGCTCGCGTCCGACATCGACCAGGTTCCGTTCGCGAGTCTCGTCGCGGCCGAGTCGATCGGGTCGCCGAGCGATGGCAGGATCGGCGTGTGGACGGCGAGCAGCGTGCCGTCGTCCTCGGCGAGCGCGAAGCTGTCGGCGGCGGTGTTGACCTGCACGACCGTCCCGACGAGCGTCTTCGTTCCGGCCGGCGCCTGCGGCACGGTCGCGGGGGTCGTCGTGGTGTCGTCGGAGCCGGAGCCGTCGTCGCTCGTGACCGGCGCGGGCGCGGGCGTGAAGACCGGCGCGGGCGCCGGCGTGGCGGCCGGCAGCGGCGCGACGGTGTCCGGCACCTGGGCCGAGGGCGCCGCCAGCACCGGCGCGGGCGCCGCGACGGTCGGCGTCGTGGCGGCCGGCGCGGCGACCGCCGGCGCCGCGTCTGAGACGAGGATCACCTGCCGCTGGGCGGCGTCCGGCGAGCCGACCGCCGCTGGCCCGACCGCGGCGCCGATCAGCACGCCCATCCCGAGCACGACCGCGGTCAGCACCGCCGCGGAGCGCGGCGGCGGCAGGTGGGTCCCGCCCGCGCCCGCGCCGCCGCCTCCGGCGCTCGGCAGGGGGTCGCGGCCGGCGAGCGGCGCGGCGCGGTCGGCGAGCGCCGCCAGCCCGGGCGGCTGCGTGCCGGCGCGGCGCGTGCCGCAGACGAGGCAGTAGCGCTGGTCGCGCTCCAGCGGCGAGCCGCAGACGACGCAGGCGATCCCGTCGCGCCAGCTCACGGCGTGACCGCCTCCGGGCTGATCGGGGTCTGCGCGATCAGCGGCGAGCCGCACTGCCAGCAGTAGGTCGCGCCGCGCGCGTGGAGTGCGCCGCAGGCCGGGCAGCTGCCGCCGGCGGCCGCCTCGTCGAGCCGCAGCAGCCGCTCGACCTCGCCCAGCTCGGCGTCGATCTCCTGCAGCCGCGCCGCCTGGCGCACGATCACGTCGAGGCGGAAGTGGTCACGCCGCGCCATCTCGTAGGCGAGGCCGCCGAGGTCGAACTGGAGCACCGCGAACTCGCGTGCGAGCACGTCGCGTCGCTGCTGCAGGTCGGTTCCGACGGCGGCGCGCTGCGCCGGCGAGGCGGCGTCGAGCGCCGGGTCGCCGGCGGGCTTCTTCGGGATCAGTCGGTCCAACATGGTCATCGGGTCATCCAATCGAATCGTCGAAGCCGCTGGTCTTTCTCGGCTGTGCGGCAGGCGCCTTGCCTCCGGTCGCCTGCGTTCTCGGCGACGCGGCGGCCTTTCTCTCGTAGGTCGAGCCGGTCGCGCCCTGCAGCGCTCTGTTCGCCGGAGGCGGCGTCGCCGCCGGCGTCGTCGCCGAGCCGGCGGTGGTCGACGTCGAGCTGGACGCGCTGCCCCCGCTCGCCGCCGTCTGCGAGACCTGCACGACGCTCGCGTCGGGATAGGACGTCTTGACCGCCGCGAGCGCTCTCGTCGCCGCCGCTCTCGAGTCGTAGGAGCCCGAGTAGAGGACGTACTGGCCGCTCGGGAGCGACGGGAAGCCGTCGGAGTCGAGCGCGCCGACCGCCGCCACGCCTCTCGCCGTCGCCGCGCTTCTCGCGGTCGCGACCGCGGCCGGCTGCGTGGAGGCTCTCGTGAGCGAGCCGATCTCGATCGTCCAGCCGTCTCTGCCGGCGGGCCAGTCGCTCGTGAAGCTCGTCGCCCCCGCCGTGCCGGCGCTCGGCGTGGTGGTCGCGGCGGCAGCGGCGGGCGCGCCGCCGTCGAGGCGGATCACCTGCGGCGCCGGGGCGGCGCTGTTGTTGTTGCCGCTCTTGCCGATCAGGACGCCGACGACGAGCACGAGCGCGAGCGTCGCGAGGCCACCGAGGGCGATCAGCGGCATCCAGTCGCGTCGCGGGCCGGCCGGCGGGGCCGTGACGGGCGCGGCGGGACCGTGCCCGTTGCCGTTCCCGTTGCCGTTCGTGCCGGGCGCGTAGCCGGCGGCGTCGTCGGCGGTCCAGCGGACCAGCTCGTCGTTGGAGATGCGCGGCTCGCCCGGACGGGCGCCGCACTCGAGGCAGTAGCGCTGGTCTTCGGCCAGCGGCGAACCGCACGACGGGCACGCCGTCGGCGGCGCTCCGGGGATCGTCGGAGTCGCCATCAGCCCTCTCTTCTGGTTCTGGAGGTGGTCACAGTCGGAATCGCGGCGACCGAAACAGCCGCTTTCCCGACTCTTCCGATCGGCAAAATATGGTATCTGGCGGGCTTCGTCGTCGTCAGTCTGTCGATCACGGAGCGGCCGGCGGCGAGCAGTCTCGCGCCCTTCCAGGCGACGCCGACGATCACGAGCCGGGTCTGGTCGCTCGTCGATCTGTTCGTGACCGTCCCGACCAGCTCCAGTCCGCTGACCGGGTCGTCGTTGATTCTCGGCGGCCCGACCTCGATTCTCGGCAGCGCCCCGTCGTCTCTCGCTCTCGCGTCGCCGACGCGCGCGACGACGCTCGCCGGCGTCTCGGTCGCGGTCACCTGGTCGTCGACCCACGTGACCTCGGAGTGCGGCGGCATCGAGCCGATCGTCGTGAGCGACGGGTCGAGGCCCGGCAGGTTGTTTCTGTAGATCGTTCTGCGTCTCGCGTCTCTGACGTCGATCGCGATCGGGACGTTCACCGCCGGCTGGGCGCTGTCGTTGCGCAGCACGATCGCGATCGCGATCCCGTTCTCGTCCTTGACGACGCCGCTTCTGAGGACTCTGACGCTTGCGTTGGTGGTGTTCACGACCAGCCCCTTCTCGCTTGCGATCAGCTTGCCGCCCTCGGCCTTCAGTCGCGCGCTCTCGTCCTGCGTCGACTCGCAACCGGCGATCGCGGTCGCCGCCGCGGCGAGGCCGAGCAGCAGCCCGACACGGCGCCGGCCGGCGATCATCCGAACGATCCGCTTACGTACTCGCGCGTGCGACGCGCGCGCGGGTTCCCGAAGACGTCGGCGGCCGGCCCGTACTCGACCAGCTCGCCGAGGTACATGAAGGCGACGTGGTCGGCGACGCGGAACGCCTGCTGGAGGTTGTGCGTCACGATCACGACCGCGACCTCGGCGCGCAGTCTCACGATCAGGTCCTCGATCGTCTGCGTCGAGCGGGGGTCGAGCGCCGAGCAGGGCTCGTCGAGCAGCAGCACCTCCGGTTCGACGGCGAGCGCGCGGGCGATGCAGAGCCGCTGCTGCTGGCCGCCGGAGAGGCGCAGGGCGGGACGGCCGAGGTCGTCGGCGACCTCGTCCCAGAGGCCCGCGCGTCGCAGCGCCTCCTCGACTCTCGGCGCCAGGTCGCGCTTGCCGGGCCGCTTCGTGCCCTGCTCGCGCAGGCCGTAGGCGACGTTGTCGAAGATGCTCATCGGGAACGGGTTGGGCTGCTGGAAGACCATCGCGACGCGGCGGCGAAGGAGCGTCACGTCGAGCTCGTCGACGTCCTGGCCGTCGAGCGCGATGCGGCCGCCGCGGGTCGCCGTCGGGGTCAGCTCGGTGAGCCGGTTGAGCGAGCGCAGCAGCGTCGTCTTGCCGCAGCCGGAGGGCCCGATCAGCGACAGCACCTCGCCCTGGCGGACCGGCAGCGTGACGTCTCTGACGGCGACTCTGCCGGCGTAGGCGATCGTCAGCTCCTCGACGCGCATGCGCTCGCGCGCGGCCGTGTCGCTGGCGGCGAAGCGGACCGCCGGCGTGCGCGTCCCGTTGCCGTTGCCGTTGCCGTTCGCGCCCGGCGTCACGACCGTCGGCTGGTCGTCGAGGACGATCCGGCGCACCGGCGGCGGAACCGCGGCGGCGCGGTGGGCCGTCGAGGTCACTTCGTCCATGCGGTCCTCCCCCGTCGGCCGCCGATCAGGTCGAGGCCGAAGTTGAGCGCGACGACGATGACGAGCAGCACGAACGCGGCCGCGTAGGCCTTGTCCGGCTTATTGCCCTCGCCGGCGGGCGAGTTGGCGTACACGAAGGTCGTCAGCGTGCTGCCGCCGCCCTTCAGGATGTTCAGAACTGGCACGTTGCCCTGCGTGGTGAGCGCCGAGCCGCCAAGCAGCAAGATCACGATAGCGGTGTCGCCGGCGATCCGGCCCATCGCGAGCGTCGCGCCGGTCGCGATCCCCGGCCGGGCGCCTGGGAGCAGCACGCGGCGGATCGTCGCGGCTCTCGTCTTGCCGAGCGCGTAGGAGGCCTCGCGCACGTGGTTCGGGATCGAGCGCAGCGCCTCGCGCGTGCTCGCGACGATCAGCGGCAGCGCGATCAGCGACATCATGATCCCGGCGGTGAAGAACGAGCGGCCCCAGACGCCGCCGCCCTGCTGGGTGAAGGAGAGGAAGGCGAAGAGCTTGCCCTGGAAGACCGCCAGGCCGAAGATCGCGAGCACGATGCTGGGCGTGCCGGCGACGACCTCGACGCCCGACTCGACGAGCCGCGCGAGTCCCGACGGCCGGCCGTACTCGGTCAGCCAGACGGCGATCCCGATCCCGAGCGGCAGCGCGATCGCGATCCCGATCACGATCAGCAGCAGGGTCCCGACGAGCGGGTCGAAGTAGCCGCCGCTGCCGGCCTCGTTGCTCGACGCGATCGTGCGGCTGAAGAGCAGGTCGGGGCGGACGTACTGGATCCCCTTGACGAACATGAAGCCGATGATCGCGAGGCAGACGACGCAGAGCCCGATCCCGGCGACCCAGCAGGCGGCGAGCCCGACGCGGTCGAGCACGCTCCAGGTCGCGGCCGACTCCTTCGCGCCCTTGCGGCGCGGCGCCACGGCCGACATCAGCGCGCGCTCCAGCGGGCGAGCGGGCGCTTCGCGGCCCAGCCGCCGAGCGACAGAAGGATGCTGGAGACCAGCAGCACGGCGGCGAACGCGTAGAGCGTCTGTGCGAACGGCGTGACCGAGAGGCCCTCGGAGTGGTCGACGATCGTCGCCGCCAGCGGGCGCACCGGCTCGAACAGGAACGTCAGGCCGTCGAGCGGGTTGGGCGCGAAGCCGCGCGAGCCCGAGACCATCGAGAGCATGATCGCCTCGCCCAGCGCGCGGGCGGTCGCGAGCACGGCGGCGGCGACGATCGCGGGGCGCACCGAGCGGACCGAGATCGTCCACATCGCCCGCCAGCGGTTGACGCCGAGCGCGGCCGCGCCCTCGGTCCAGCCCTGGGGGACGGAGCGCAGCGCGTCGACGATGATCGAGATCATGATCGGCGTAATCATGATGCTGAGGATCACGATCGCGACGATCAATCCGGAGCCGTTCAGCTGGACGACGTAGGCGACCGACTCCTTGCGCCCCTCGCCGATCAGGTGGTTGTTGACGAACGGGATGATCACGAGCAGCCCGATCAGGCCGTAGACGACCGAGGGCACGGCGGCCAGCAGGCGGACGACCGGCTCCAGCAGGCGGCGGATCGGGGAGGGCGCGAACTCGACGATGAAGACGGCCGCCAGCAGCGCCGTCACGAGCCCGATCACGACGCCCGCGATCGTCGTCAGCGCGGTGCCGTAGAGCAGCGGCCAGGCGTGGAGCTTGTAGACGTACTCGCTCGGTCTCGACGGGCCGTTGTAGATGTTGTCGAGCTGTCTGTCGACGTCACCGCCGCCGCCGAACCAGGCGAAGCCGTTGTGCCAGAACGACGGCCACGCCTTCGAGAAGACGAAGACGACCATCAGGCCGAT
Source organism: Solirubrobacterales bacterium (assembly GCA_015655225.1). Classification (GTDB taxonomy): domain Bacteria; phylum Actinomycetota; class Thermoleophilia; order Solirubrobacterales; family Solirubrobacteraceae; genus Conexibacter. The sequence continues at coordinate 7,552 of JAATFK010000681.1, forward strand.
CAGCACGAGCACCGCGCACGCGAGCGCGCCCAGCGTCAGCTCGGCGCGACGGTCGGACCAGCTGCCGAGCCCGCTGAGGAGCTTGGCGCGGCGCGGCGGGGGCGCCGGAGCCGCCGGGGGGCGGCGCGGGGCGATGGGAGCGGTTGCTGGAGGCATGCGGAAACGTCGCCGGAAGAACCGACTGCGACCGCCCAGTCTCAAGATGCGCGGCCACGCTCATGTGATCAGCTCGTGAGCCAGTTGTGACCAACTTGTGATCAGGCCCGTGAGCCCTGAGTGAAAAGTTATGACCATCTTGTGATCAACCTGATAATTCGCGTGATCAGACCTTCCGGAAGGTCGGGTGCCGAGGCTACGGTCCCGCCGTCTCTTCCCCTGCAGGCTCAACGGAGGTCTCCCTAGATGGATTGGCGCTTCATCACCCGGCGCACGGCCATGCTGGCCGCTGCCGTCGGTGCGAGCGCAGCGCTCGCCGCCCCGGCGGGCGCGCTCGCCGCGACCGCAAGTCCGGTGTTCGGTACCGGCTCCTCGTTCCAGGCCAACGCCCAGAACATGATCTGGCTCGCGGCCGGCAGAGGCTATGCCCTCCACGCCGGCATCACGCCGGTTCCGAGAATCACCTACACCTCCGCGTCCAGCGGCGTCGGTCTCTCTGAGTTCGGCGACGACGGTCTCGGGCTGCAGCCGGCCAGAGACACGGCCGCAGGTCCGCTGGGCCTGCTCGACGGCTTCATCGGCACCGATGACCCGCCGAGCATCCCCCAGCTCAGACTCTCCGCCCAGGCGGCTGGCGCGAACGAGGTCACGATCCCGATCACGCAGGCGCCGGTCGCGGTCCTCCTGAGCCTCCCCGCCAACTGCACGGTGACGGAGGGAAGCACGATCAGCATCCCCAACGTCTACCTCCAGCAGGCGGTCTACGGCAACGGCACGCTCGTCTCGTCCGGCGGCTTCCCCGCCGACAGCTGGGGCTCGCTGCTGACGGACGCGGGTGCCACGATCACGAACCCGGCCGGCTGCACCGCGACGTCCACGCTGCAGGTCCGCGTCGGCGGCTCGGGCACCTCGTACGCGTTCAAGAACTACATGGCGCAGATCAACTCGGGCAACTGGCCCTCGAACTACCTCGTCGACGACGAGTCGTGGCCCACGGGCACGTCCGTCACCGACAGCGTGAGAGCGTTCAACAGCTCCGACGCGGGCAACAACGGCGGCGGCGCGCTCGCGAAGCATGTCGCGGCGATCCCGGGCTCGATCGGCTACGCCAACCTGGCCGACGCCGACAGCACCGGCAACGGTGGCTTCACGAGCAGAGCGACGACGACGACCACGAGCACGGGGATCAGCGGGGTGCCCGTCTCGCCGGCGCACCAGATCCTCTACGCCCAGGTGCAGAACAACGGCCTCGGGCTGACGGGCGAGACGTACTCCGACCCTAGCTCGGCTCCGGCCACGCCGACGACGACCGCCGGCAACTGCACCACGACGACCGGAACGGTCGCCGGCTGGACGAGAGCGCCGACCGATCCGAAGGCCTCCTGGCTCGGCGTGCTCGCGAGCGACCCGAACATCGCGGCCGACTCGACCGTCGCCTCGGCCTACCCGGCCTGCGCCGTGACGTACGACGTCGTGTGGGACAACTACAACGCGGCGCCGCTTGCCGCGCTGTACAACAACGCCGCGCAGGGCACCACGGCTGAGGGCACCGCCACGACGGTCAAGGACTACTTCGCCTACGTGACCAGCGCCCAGGGCCAGGCCGACGTCCAGAACGGCGGCTACAACAGACTGCCGGACACGATCGTCGGGAAGGCCGTGGCCGCCACGGCCCAGATCGGCTTCATCAGCGGTGGCGACGGTGGCGGCGGCGGAGGTGGCGGCGGAACGATCGTCACCCCGCCCCCGACGCAGAACCCGCCGGTCACGAACCCGCCGGCCACGAACCCCCCGGTCGTCAAGCACGACACGAGCGCGACGAACCTGAAGCCGAAGCTGACGGTCAGCTCGAAGGCGATCACGGTCGCCCTCACGTGCCCGTCGACGAAGGCCTCCTGCACCGGCGTCGTCACGCTGCGCACGACGGTGAAGGTCAAGAAGGGCAAGAAGACGGTCAGAAAGACGATCGTCATCGGCACGGGCAAGGTCACGCTCGCCGCCGGCAAGACCAAGAAGCTCGTGGTCAAGTTCAACAAGACGGGCGTCAAGACGCTGAAGAGCACCAAGAAGCTGTCCGTGAAGGTCTCGGTCGTCGCCTCTGACACCTACGGTGGCAAGAAGACGACGACGCTCACGGCGACGGTGAAGCAGCCGGTCGTCAAGAAGAAGAAGAAGTAGTCGCAGCACTCCTCACCACCGCCGCCCGGGCCGTCGTCACGACGGCCCGGGCCCGGTGCGCCGGTCCTCCTCACTTGATGGCTCGCCCCACCTTCGCCACCCGCCTGCTGACTCGCTCGGCCGCATCGCTGCTCGCCTGCGCCGGCGCCTCCCTCCTCGCCGTCAGCACCGCCAGCGCCGTGATCGCCCCGGCCGCGACGCTCGACGGCCCGAGCCCGACGATCCTCGACGTCGACGGCACCGCGATGGCGCCCGACGGCACCGGCGGCATCGTCTACCGCAGAATCGTCGGCGGTCAGCCCCACGTCTTCGCCGAGCGCTACGTCAACGGCCGCTGGAGCACGCCCCTGCGCGTCGACGGCGCCAACGCCAACGGCGCCACCTCCCCCGCGATCGCCGCCGGCAGCAACGGCCGCCTGCTCGTCGTCTGGGTCCAGCCATGGGCCGTCCTCAGAGATGGCCTCGTGCACGATCAGCTCGAGTCGGCCGTGATCGATCCCGGCGCGCGCGGCTTCGGCCGCCCGATGGAGGTCGACAAGTCCGACGTCGGCGACGGCAGCGCCGCCTTCCCGAGAATCGCGATGGCCGCCAACGGCCAGGCCTACGTCGCCTACCGCGTCGTCACGAACCCGCTCTCGAAGGACCAGCCGTCGACCGGCATCGTGCCGATGAGACCGGGCGACGAGGTCGTCGACGTCCGCGTCGCGCGCTTCAACGGGCTGACCTGGTCGGACCTGCCGGCCGTCAACCGGCTGCCCGGTCAGGTGACGATGCGCCGCCCGAGCGCCGACAACGCGCCCGCGATCGCCGTCTCGCCGAGCGGCGACGGGCTGATCGTCTGGCAGGAGCCGAGCATCGACGGCGTCGCTCGCCTGTGGGCGCGCCGGCTCTTCGGCACGACCCCCGGCGTGATCATGCCGGTCAGCAGCGCGACCGTCGGCGGCGCGGCGACCGGCGCGCCGATCACGACCGACGCGGACGCGCCGGCGATCGCCTTCAGCCAGTTCTCACAGGCCGAGGTCGCCTACCGCCAGGACGGCGGCGCCGGCACGCCGTTCCCGACGTCGCAGCTGTTCGTCACCTCGATCGCCTCCTCGCTCGACCTGACCGGCGGCACCTCCTTCGCCACGCCGGTCGACCTCGAGGGCTCCGCGACGCTCGGCGCCGCGAGCGCCGGGATCGACGACGACGGCGACGTGCGGCTCGCGTACGGCAGCGGCGGCCACGTCCGGATCGCGCGCGGCACCGGCGGCGAGACGCTCACGCCGGTCACGTTCGGCAGCACGACCGGCACGACCGTCCAGACGACGATCGACCCCAACGGCGGCGGCGTCTCGAGCTGGCTCGCGAGCGACGCGACCGACAACCCGGTCGTGACGGCCCGCCAGGACTTCCCCGGCGGCCGCTACCAAGTCGCCCAGCTGAGCGCCCCGGTCAGCGGGCCGATCAGCGGCCTCAGCACGAGCGGCTCGGGGCTCGGCGACGCGATCGTCGGCTTCCTCCAGGGCGACGAGCAGGACGGCCAGGTGATGGCCTCGATCACGACCGCGCCGCCCGGCAGATTCGACCTCCAGGTGCCGCAGGGCTGGGTTCCGGGCACGAAGGCGAAGGTCTCCTGGGACCCCGCCCCGAACGCGATCGGGCGGCTCGGCTACAGCGTGATCCTCGACGGCCAGCGCAAGGCGCGCAACCTCCACGTCCACGCCTACACGCTCTCCCAGCGCGGCCTCGGCGACGGCAAGCACTCGATCCAGGTCCTCGCGCTCGACGCCGAGGGCCAGCAGACCGCCACGCGCGTCGGAACGCTGCTGGTGGACGCCAACCCGCCGCGCGCGACCGCGACGATGCGCGGCCGCTCCCTCGTCGTGAAGATCGCCGACAGCGCCTCGGGCGTCAACCGGAGCGCGACCCGCGTCAGCTTCGGCGACGGCACCAAGGGAGCCACGAGCGGCGTGCGCGTGACCCACCGCTACAAGAGAGCCGGCCGCTACGTCGTGACCGCCGGCGTCAGAGACAAGGTCGGCAACACCGCGATCTGGCACCTGCGCGTGCAGGCGAGAGGATGACCGTCATGCGACGTCGCACGCTCACCCTCCTGCTCGCGGCCGCGGCCGCGACCGCGCCGGCCGCGATCGCGGCCGGCGCCCCGGCGGCCGGCGCGGCGACCTTCTCCCCGCCCGCGCTCGTCTCCGGCGGTCCAAGCCAGCCGATCACCGGCGCGGGCGACCCGGTCGCGTCCGCCGACGGCCGCTACGTCGCCTTCACCGGCACGCTCGCCGGCGTCCCGGGCGTCTACCGCAAGGACGTCCTGACCGGCGACCTCAACCTGGTCGTGGCGGGCGACGCGACCGCCCCCTCGATCTCGGCCGACGGCCGCTTCGTCAGCTTCACGACGACGGCACAGCTCGACCAGACGGCCGTCCCCGCGGGAGCGTGCAGCTCGGTCTACGTGCGCGACATGGCGATCCCGCTCGGGACGCCCGGCGCGCAGACGCTCGCCTCCGCGCTCAACGGCAGCGCGCTCGGCCTGACCTACGGCGACAGCATCGCCGCGAGCTGCGCCGGCGGTGGTGCCAGCGCCGCGCCGCGCGTCGCGCTCAGCGCCGACGGTCGGCGGGTCGCGTTCACGGTCATCGGCAGCTCGGACCTGATGACCGGCGCCGGCGGCGGGACGACGACGCCGCCCGACCAGGTCGTGGTCCGGGACCTCGACACGCAGACGACGACGCTCGTGAGCCAGACGAGCGCCTCGCTCGGCGGCGCTCCCCAGCCGGTTCCCGGCGGCGCCGCCCTGGCCGAGCCGGCCGGCACCGGCTCGAGCACCGCGGCGATCAGCGCCGACGGCTCGACGGTCGCCTGGATGGGGATCGACGTCGCCGCGCAGGCCCCTGTCGAGGCCGGCAGCCCGGCGACGCAGACCGCGCTGCCCGAGCAGTACGACGAGCCGCTGTGGCGCCGGGTGGCCGACGGGCCGAACGCGCCGACGCGGCGCGTGACCGGCGGCGACGACCCGGTCGCGTGTGCCGGCTGCGCTGGACCGCTGGTGACGACCTACAACCCGCAGACGGTGCAGGACAGCGACGCCTTCCCCCACTTCGGGACCTATGTGGTCAGCTCGGTGCCGACCGACCTCGGTCCGTTCGTCCCCCAGCTGAGCGCCAACGGCACGACGGTCGCGCTGCTCTCGACGCAGCCGACGCCGGCGACGGCACAGGGCCTCGCGCTCGCGAGCAACAGCTCGATCCCGAGCGCCAACGTCTACGTCGTGAACATGGCCAACGGCCTCACGCGCACGCAGGCGCTGACGCAGCTGACGACCTGGGCGAGCTTCAACTTCGGCAGCGCGGCGACCACCGGCGCGGTCCGCGACGTCGCGATCTCGCCCGACGGCACGCACCTCGCGTTCACGACCGACCGGATCCTCTTCGCACTGCCGAGCCCGACGCTCGTGAGCCAGCCGCTCAACCAGGCCGGCGCTTCACAGCTGTACGACGTCGACCTCTCGGCCGGCACCTTCCAGCGCGTCAGCGACGGCTTCGACCAGCAGCCGGCCGACGGGGACGTCACGGCGCCCGCCTTCAGCGGCGACGGCAAGACGCTTGTGTTCGCCTCCGCCGCCGCGAACCTCGTCTACGGCATCGGCGCGCAGAGCACGAGCGTCTTCTCGATCACCGACGACACGACGGCGCCGGTGCTCGGTCACCAGAGCGTCAGCCCCGCTCCTTCCGTCGCCAAGCCGGCGCCCGCCCGCGTGTTGGGCGCGAGCGCGAAGCACGGCGCGCACGGCACGGTCGTCGTCTACGCGAGCGTGCCGGGACCGGGCACCGTCCAAGCGGCGGCGCGCGCCTCCGTGCCGGTGACCTCGACGGTGAAGGTGCGCGTCCACGGCAGAGTCGTGAAGCGGCGGCGGACCGCGCTCGCGGCGCGGACCGTCGCGAGCGGTCACGCGACGGCCAAGAAGGCCGGCGTCGTGCGGATCGTGCTGACTGCCGCGACGCGCTGGAACACGCTCGTGAGCAGCAGGCAGGGGCTCGTCGCGACCCTCAGCGTCGGCTTCAGCTCGAAGGGCCACAAGCGGCTCGAGAAGCGGCTGCAGGTGAGCTTCCACGGCAAGCCGGCGAAGCCGAAGAGAGCGGCGAAGAGACCGGTGGCAAAGAAGAAGACGACCATCACGACCAGATCGAAGAGCAGATGAGACCCAGCCCGCGCACGCTTGCGATCCTCGGCGCCGCGGCGATCGGCAGCGCGGTCGCGCCGGGCCTGGCGTCGGGCGCCAGCTGGCAGTTCGCGCCCGCGGTCGCACCCCCCACCCCGGCCGGCGCGCAGCCCGCGCCGTACGGCGTGCCGCTCGGCGCGGTCGGGCAGATCTCGTTCTGGTCGCCCAACCGCGGGCTCCTGATCACGAAGGGCAACAACGTCGTCCCGATGGGCCTCTACGCCTACGACGGCGTCAGCTGGCACCAGCTCTCGACCGTCTGCGGCGGCACCGACGGCCGGATCGCGTGGGCTGGACCGGACGAGTTCTGGACGATCTCCGACCAGCGCCCCGGTCAGGTGACCGCGAGCACGGCCAGCCTTGCCGACATCTCGCTCTGCCACTTCAAGGACGGCCAGGTCGTCGGCTCCTACGCGATGCCACTGCAGGAGGCCGACTCGTACCTGCCGATGGACGCGGCCGTCTGCCGCAACGCCAGCGACTGCTGGTTCGGCGGCTCGAAGGTCAGCTCCGGCGGCGGCTTCCACCTCCACTGGGACGGCGCCAGCGTCAGCGTCGTGATCTCGAGCCAGAACCACGGCATCGGCGACATGGCGAACGTCGGCGGCACCCTGTTCGAGAGCGCCGACCTCCAGACCGCCGACCCGAACGAGGACCGCTACAGCCCGCCGGCCCTCCACACGATCGTGACCGGCGCCAGTGACCCCTTCCCGAGCGTGCTGCCGGGACCCGACTTCGGCGCCGCGCCGGACGGCACGCCCGTCGACCCGACGACGCAGACGCCGCTCGCGCTCAGCTCCGACGGCGGTCAGCTGTGGGCCGTCGCCGGCGCCCGCCCGCTCGCCTCGCCCTCGGGTGGCCTCGCTCCCGCTGGCCCCCTCGTCCTGCGCTACGCGGGCGGCGTCTGGAGCAAGGTGGTGCCCCAGTCCGGCGCGCTCCAGCCCGGCGACCAGCCGACCGCGGTCGCTGCCGACCCGAACAGCGCGTCCGCCTGGATCGCACTCGACGCCGGCGACGACTCCGCCCCGCTCGTGCACATGGCGGCCGACGGGAGCGTCGACCAGCGCGTCGACCTCGGCCCCGACCAGGGCATCGGCCCGAGCGGCACCGCCGGCCCGGTCGCCTGCCCGGCCGTGAACGACTGCTGGGCGGCGACGTCCCAGGGGCTGCTGTTCCACTACACCGACGGCACCGCGCTCCCGCAGGACACCGATCCCAACTTCGCCGGCGTGATCGCCTACCGGCCCTCCGACAGCGGCGTCCCGATCGTCCTCCCGGACAGCTCGCCGCTCGACGACTCGCTCGCCAACCAGGCGAACCAGCCGGCGCCGGTCGTGCCGACGCCCCCGCCGCCCAAGAAGAAGAAGCCGAAGGTCATCAAGGCGAAGCCGCTGCTGACGAAGGTCAAGACGAAGCTCCTGCACCGCACGACGCTCGCGATGACGTTCACGCTCACGAGCAAGGCCAACTTCCAGCTGCTCGCGCTGCGCAAGAGCAAGGTCGTCGCGCAGACGAAGCACGTCGTCCTGCCGAAGGGCCGCCACACGGTCACGCTGAAGCTGAACGCGAAGCGCTGGCCGACCAAGTTCAAGGTCCGCGTCACCGTCTACAAGCCGAAGAAGAAGGCGACGACGAAGGCGAAGGCCAAGAGCCCGTCCACCTCCTCGGGGACGAGCACGATCTCCTGAGGCGGGCGGGCGGCGGCGGGCACGGCGCTGAGGCGCCCCCGCCGCTCCCCGCCCCCCGCCGGCGGCGGGGCCTAGCGCCGGCGCCGCTCGCCAGTGCTGGCGCGGGCGAAGGCGGCCTTGCGGGCCGTGCCGGTCCCGCCGCCCCCGCGCCGTTTGATGCCGGCGCCCGCGAGCGCCGCGACGAGCACGAGCGCGACCGGCGACCACGGCGGGATGCCGTGCCCGTGGCCGTGCTCCTCGGGGTAGTAGGCACTCATTCTGGTGTCGGCCGACTCGGTCGCTATCTCCTCCTCGCGCTTCTCCTCCGGCGCGCCGACCGACTGCGACACCTGCGAGGAGACCTGCGAGGTACCGGACGGCGGCGTCGGCTGACCGGCGGGCGGCGGCGGGACCGTCGGCGCGCCGCGCGCGCCGATCACGCCGGGCTTCTGCCCGAGGATGAAGGCCGGGACGAGCGGGGCGGCCGCGAGGATCGACGGGACCGCCTCCCGCTTCGCCTTCTTCGCCGGCTTCGCCTTCGGCGCCGGCTTCGCGACGGGCGTCGCCGCCGGCGGTGGCGGCGGCGCGTTGAACGTCACCTTCGGGGAGACGTTCACCGTCGGGTTGACGGTCGGCGAGACGTCGGGGACGGCGACGGTCGCGGCGACCGACGGCGTCGTCACGGTTGGCGGGTTCACGAGCGGGACGGTCCCGCACGGCTGCAGCACGCTGCCGCCCTGCACCGTCACGACCTCGGAGTAGCTGAGGCCGCCGGCCTGGAGCGTGACGGTCGTCGTCCCCGCGTTGAAGGCGCAGAAGATGCCGGAGGTCGGGTCCGGGATCGGCTTGCCGCTGGCGTCCTGGAGCACCGCGCGCACGTTCGTCGAGCTGTCGTCGTGCTTGACGAAGTTGCCGATGTCCGGGTTCGACGAGGAGAACGTGTACTGCGGCTCGATGAACTGGCCGCAGTCGGAGCCCTGGCAGGTCTGCGGGACCGGGACGTAGGGGTCGGGGTCCTGCTCCTGCGCGCTCGCGGCCAGTCGCGAGCCGCCGCTGGGACGGCGCGCGAGCCCCTGGAACAGCGCCACCTGGCTGCGGCGCAGCAGCAGCCCGTTGGTCGCGTCGAGGCCGAGCTCGCCGATGTTCGGGATCAGCGAGACCGTCACGGGCGCGACGTTCGTCGCCGCCACGCGCGCACCGACGTTCACGCTCGCGATCAGGAACCCGCTCGCGCCGAGGAAGTCGGCCGGATTCGGCGGAATGCTCGTGTAGCCGAGCGTGCCGGTCCCGAAGGCGGGGATGCGCGCCCCGCCGGAGGAGAGCGTCCGCGACACGTTCTCCTCGGGGCTGTCGAAGAAGTAGGCGGAGGCGCCGTTGGCGACCAGCTCGGCGCGGGTCGCCGAGCCGTCGCTGGCGGCGTCGTCGTCGCTGCCGGTGACGTCACGGCTGCCGATCACGATCGCGGGGATGGCGGCGGCTCTGGCGTCCTCGAGCTGCGAGCAGAGCCAGCCGGCCTGGCCGCTGCCGCTGGCGCAGTTCGTTCCGCTCGGCGCGACCCCGCCGAGAGAACTGGCGGAGTAGTCGAGGACGATCACGCGAACGGTCCCGCCGACGCCGGGCGAGTCGAACGCGTAGGCGGCGCTCCCGCTCGGCGGCGCGGGCGTGCCGGCCGGGACCGCTCCCGCCGGCGCCTCACCGCCGAGCGCGGAGGTGAACGCACCGGTGCCCATCGCGCCGGCGTCCGACGCGGAGGCGGTCGCGTACGCCGGCAGCCGCCCGTCGGCGCGCAGCACCGTCGCGTAGCGGCTCAGCTCACGCGCCTGCGCGTCGGCGTCGAGCGTCATGCCAGCAGCGAGTCGTGAGCCGGTGTAGAGGAAGGCGTGGAGCCCCCCCACCTGTCCGGCCCGGGAGACGGCGGCCGACAGCCACTGGTCCGGCCCGATGCCCTGGTTCGCGAGCTCGGCGCAGGTGCTGGCGCACTGCGCGTTGCCGCCGACCGCGAACGACACCGTGCCGGCCGGCGGGACGATCGGCGCACTCGCCTCCTGCGGCGGGTCTGCGCCCGCGCCGAAGCGCTCGACCGACGCGGTCTGCGACGCCGCGACGACGTTCGTCAACGGGCTCTTGGCGACCAGTCCGCCGGTCTGCCCGCCGACCGCCCAGCCCTGCGTGCCGTCCGCGTCGACCGCCAGTGCCAGCACCGGATCGGGCCAGTCAGGCAGGTCCGACGCCTGCCCTGCGCCCGCGGTCTCCTGCGGGTAGTCGTCGCCCTGCATGTCCGACCAGCCGCTCGCGGTCTCACGCAGCAGGTAGCCGGTGACCGGCAGCGGGTCGGGAGCGATCAGGACGGGCACGTTCGGGATCGGCGAGGCGGGCGGATCGTCGATCGCGGTGTAGATCGCCCCGGAAGGGGCGCTGTCGCTGTTGACGTCGATCGAGACGAGCGCGCGCACGCTCGCGCCGTCACGCACGGCCGCGAGCGCATCGATGTTCGCCGCCGTCGGCAGCGGCTCGGAGGCGAAGCGCCACGGGCTCGTCGAGCTGTCGCGCTCGAGCACGACGTGTGGGCCGGCGAGCGCCGCGCCCCCGTCGGGCAGCCCGGCCGCGCGCGAGAGCACGCGCGCGTCGGTCTCCCAGGACGGCGCGTTCGCGAGCGTCGCGAGCAGCGCCGCGACGCCGGTGTCGACGCGCCAGCCGGAGCCGTCGTTGACGATCGCGCCGCCGAGCTCGCTCCCGTGCGGGTTCGCCGGGTCGGGCATCCGGTAGCTGACGATCGCCTCCGAGCCGGCGAACGCGACCGAGGTGAAGTTGGCCTGCTCGAGCCCCGCCGGCGGCGCCTGCGGGGTCCAGGTCTTGTCGTAGGAGAGCAGCGTCCCCTGCTTGCCGACCGCGTAGCCGCGCGCCGGGTTGCCGGGCTGGAAGGCGATCGCGGTCAGGTTCGCGTGGAAGTTGAACGGCGCCGCCGGATCGGGCTCCCAGAGGTTCGTGGCGGAGCGCCAGACCCACATCGCGCCGCTGTCGCCGACCGCGTACGCGCGACCGGTCTCGGGCCAGGCGACGCCGCGCAGGCGCGGGGTCTGCCGCACGCCGCTGCTGCTGTAGAGGTACTCCGGCCGCCAGCCCTGGCCCGGCGCGTACCGCGCGATCGCGCCCTGGTCGCCCACCGCGAGCGCCTGCGCGCCGGCGGCGCCGACGGTCGTGCCCGGCGCGGTCGCGATCGCGAGCAGCGGACGACGGAAGGGGACCGACCAGGTGCTCAGCGCCTGTGGCGTCGGCGCGGTCGTGACGTGGATCAGCTGCTCCCCGCCGACCCCCAGCCAGCCTTCGGCCGGGCTCACGAACGCGGCGCTGCTGGCGGCCGCGCCGCCGGCGCCGACGGTGTAGGAGAAGTCGCCGCTCTCGGTCAGCCGCAGCAGTGCGCCGTTCGGCAGGCCGCCGATGATCCGGGTGCCGACGCCGCCGCCGGTCGTCGGCCAGGCGCTGCTCGTCTCGTTCGCCGGCAGCGCGCCGCCGAGCGAACCGGCCCCGGCACAGTTCGCCTGCGGGTGGCACCAGAGGCCGAGCACCGAATGGTCGGCGCTGGCGGCGATCAGCGTGGTCGCGTCGGTCGCGCCGGCGCTGGCGTCGACCCAGACGCCCTGCGAGGTGACGGTCAGCGTCGGGTGGACCTGCGGGACGCCGCCGCCAGGGACGGTGCCGGAGCCCAGCAGCCAGGTCGCCGGGTGCTGCTCCACCCAGACCACGGAGCCGTCGGTCTGCGTCGTGCGCTGATAGAGGACGGCGGGTGCCGCCGCGCCGCCGGGCTGGGCCAGCAGCCAGGCGTTGCCGGGCGAGCTGGCCGCGACCGCGAGCACGGTGGTCCCCGCGACCGGATCCTGGAGCGCGCCCGAGCTGGCGGTGTCGCAGATCGGCTCGCGCGTCCAGCTGCTGCCGTCGTAGCGGAGGACCGCGACCGGAGCGGTCGCCGGGGGGGCGGGAGCGGCGCCCGTGGTCGTCGTCGGCGTGGTCGTGGTGGAGGTCGTCGTCGGGGTCGTCGTCGTGCCGGTCGTCGTCGGCGTGGTCGTCACGCCGGTCGTGGTCGGCGTCGTCGTCGTGCCGCCGCCGGGCGCGGCCGGCGCGCAGACCGGCAGCGAAGCACTTGCCACGCCTGCTCTCGCGCTGCCTGCCGTCGCAACGAACGCGTCCGTCTGGCCGCCATCGTCCACCGCCGCGACCGTCTGGCCGCTCGCGCCCGGCAGCGTCTCGCCGGGAGCCAGCACCGGATCGCTGCCGCTGCTCGTCGGCACGGGTGCGGTCGCGAACGCGCCACCGGGAGTCCGCGTCACGACGGTCCGCTGCGTGGCGTCGCCGGTCACGGTCGGCGCCGAGCCGACGAGCGCGATCCCGCCACCCGCGCTGACCGACTGCGTCGTCCAGCTGAAGGGGATCCGCGCGCCGCTCGCGTCGGCGACCGGCACGACGTCCCACGCGCTACTGGCCGTCGTGCGGCGCACCAGCACGGAGGCGCCGGCGATCGAGCCGCCGCCGGCGGTGCTCGCGGGGACGGAGCCGACCGTGCCCTCGCCCCAGACCTCCCCACCGCCCTCGCCGGGCGAGGCGCCGATCAGCTGGACGGCACGGGCCGGCGCGCCCAGCTGGGGCTGGAACGTGAGCGGCGCGCCGACGTCAGCGGTCGCCCGCGAGGCGTGCGTGTGCCCCGCGCGCACTCCGACGACTGCGGCGGTCACGGAGAGGGCGAGAGCGAGCGCAAGCGCGGCTCGCATCGCGCGCGTCAGCCGCATCGCAAAGGGGTGAATTGAGAGTCGAACAGCAAGAGCAGGCCCTGGAGGGACGATCGTGCCAGTGACGACGCCCCAACTCGTGACCAACCCGTGACTTCACCGTGAGATTTCGGGATGGCCGGGGAGGAGCACCTCCCCGGCCACAGCGGCGTTCGCTAGGTGTGACGACTACGCGTCGCGGCGACGGTCGGTCTCGGCGCGGCGCACGTCGCGCAGGTCGTCGAGGTCGACGTGGTTCACCGTAGACAGAACAGCTTCGAGCGCAACGCCCGACAGGGTCTCGTGCTCCACGAGCGCGTTGGCGGTCTCCTCGACGGTGGACCAGTTGGA
>JAATFK010000260.1 GCA_015655225.1 Solirubrobacterales bacterium
CGGTCTTCTCGACCGCCGTCCTGATGGGGGAGAGACGCTTCACCGGCAGCTCCCTGGCGGTCGCGAGACGCTTCCACGACCAGCAGCTGGAGCACGTCGACGTGCTCGTCAGCTCGCTCGAGCCGCTGGGCGGCAGAGCGCCGGTCGCGCCGACGAGCGTCACCGCCGCCGATCACGCGCTCGCCGAGCTGCCGCACGTGCGCTCGGTCGCCGCTGTCCGCACGCAGACCGGCGCGATCGCGTTCGAGATCAGACTGACGGAGGCGCTCGTCGGCGGCTGGTACGAGGCGCTGCACGACCTGCAGGACCGCCGCCTGATGGCCGTCGCGGCCCAGGTGATGGCGAACGAGTCGCAGCAGCTGACGGTCTGGCGCGGGCTCGTCAGCGACGCGGTCGCGTCCGTCGTTCCGGGCGCGTTCGAGCGCGGGAGCGCCGGCTAAACCCGACCAATCTAGTCAAGATTATGATCCATTCTTGCTCCAACGGCGCTACTATGCGCAAGCGGAGTCGACACCAAGGAGCTCGGAGCATGTTCAGTCAGATCGGACCGTTGGAGATCATCCTCGTCCTCGTGATCGCCCTCGTGATCCTGGGACCGAGAAAGCTGCCCGAGGCAGGTCGCTCGATCGGCAAGGGAATGCGGGAGTTCAGAGACTCGATCACCGGCGATTCCAAGCACGACGACGAGCCGGAGCTGACCGCCACGACGGCGACGCCGGCCCCCGCGCCCGCGCCGGTGCGCGAGCGCGAGATCGTCTAGCAGCGCGCCAGTCGTCAGGGCGAGCCGGCTGGTAGCCTCGCGGGCGATGCAGATCGCCCGCGAGCTCTACGACCAGCTGGTCGCCCAGGCACGTGCCGAGGCGCCCGACGAGTGCTGCGGCATGATCGCCGCGCGCGACGGGCGCGCGGTCCAGGTCCATCCGGCCGAGAACACCGCGCACAGCCCGCTGCGGTATGAGATCGACGGCCGCGAGCAGCTGCGGATCCTCGACGCGATCGAGGACGCCGGCTGCGAGCTGGGCGCGATCTACCACTCGCACACGCGCACGGCTCCCGAGCCGTCGCAGACGGACATCAACCTCGCGTTCTATCCCGACGCGCTCTACGTGATCCTCGGGGTCGCGCAGGAGGAGCCGGACGTGCGCGCCTGGCGCATCGTGGACGGCGAGGTCACGCAGGTGGAGCTGGTCGTCGAGTAGGGGTCGGTGAGGACCGAGCCGCTCGTCTGCCCGAGCTGCGCCTCCTCCTACGGGAGCGAGGAGCGCTTCTGTCCGAGCTGCCACATCCCCCTGGTGCACGCCGCCGCCACCGAGCAGGCGGACGAGCTGTCGGCCGACGACCTTCGCGCCCGCACGCGCAAGATCAAGCGCCAGTACAGCGAGGGCGACCTCGTGCGCGTCGTCGGCGCCCGCAACCAGGTCGAGGCCGAGTTCGTCCAGAACCTGCTGCTGGAGGAGGGGGTCCCCAGCATGCTGCGCCGCAGCGCCGGCTTCGACGTCCCCGACTTCCTGACCGCCGGTCCGCGCGACGTGCTCGTGCCCCAATCGGGCGTGCCGGCCGCGCGCGACGTGCTGCTGCAGGCGGACCTGCTGCCGGCCCCGGGTGCCGCCACGTCGCCGCTGCGGGTGCTGGTGGGGCTGCTGCTGGCGATCGCGCTCGTCGCGCTGGTCGCGTGGCTCGGGACCGACGTCCTCTCCTGAGGGCGACTCTCGGGGCTTCAGACGAGCCTCAGATGGAGGCGAGGCGCGCGAGGTGCGAGCGCCACGCGCCCTCGGTATGCACGAGCGAGCGGCCGCTGAAGGCCTCCCGCAGCGCCTCCTCGGGTCCCGCCGGGTTCGAGTAGCAGGCGATCCGCATCGCCGCCTCGGGGCCCTCCTCGCGGGCCAGCAGGTCGATCACGGTGCCGCCCAGCAGGGCGGCGTCGCGCAAGCTGGGGGGGAAGGACGGCCGGCCGCCCTCGCGCAGCCGCCGCGCGATCGCGGGACGGGCGAACTCGACCTGGCCGGCGAAGTAGCGCGCGGCGCCCTCGACGAGCCACGCCCAGCGCAGCCGGTGGAGCACGCGGATCGGGGTGCTCGGGGGCGGCAGGCGGCGGTTGTTGACGCCGATCACGAGGCGCGCGTAGAGCGCGTCGGCGGAGCGCGTCAGCAGCTCGCGTGACTCCGGCAGCTTGCCGCTGCGGCGCATCATGATGCGCGGGGCGAGCATGTGGATCATCGTCGCGCTGGTCGAGCCGACGACGTAGCGGCGCGCGGCGGGCGCGGTCAGCAGCCGCTCGACCGGGACGAGCGGGTGCGCGAGGTCGAGCAGGATCGGCGAGCTGTGCAGCACGACGGTGACGTCCGCGACCGTCTGCGGGAACAGCACGTCGAGGCGGCCGCGGGTGCGCTCGAGCGAGTCGAGCACGCGGGCGGCGTCGTCGGCGTCGGCTGACTCGTGACGCGAGCGGAACGACGCGGAGGCTGTCTCGTCCCAGGCCACGATGTGGTCCAGGTCACCGCCCGCCGCCGCCGCTCGCCTTGATGCGAGCGCGCGGCGGGGCTGCGGCGAAACCGGTGCTAGACGAGCGCCGGGGTCCTGCCGCTGACAATCGCGGCGATCTCTTCGGAGGCACGCTCGAACTCGTCGTCGGAGAGCACCGGGGTGCCCTCGAACGGCAGGTCGCGCGTGATCTCGAGCCACGAACGGCATCCACCGTAGTCGTCACGCACCTTCACGGTGACGGGGCGGGGGATGCGGTAGGTCCGCAGCAGTACGACGTGCAACGGGTGACGGCGCTTCCACGCGAGACGCTTCTCCGCGTAGTCGGGCGTCCAGACGTAGAACGGTGAGAGTGCATCGACCGCACGACGGTCGGTGACCGTCCAGTGCGCGGCGACCTCGGCCCAAGCGCGAATCCTCACGCGGTCGGGCTGGGGAATGTCGCCGTCGCGGGTCAGCGCGTGCGGGGGCGGCTCGCCTTCCGGCCAGACGCCCTCTTCGAGCGCTCGCGTCAGCTCGGGCTGGTGCGACTCGCGCACCAGGTCCCGCCGCTGATGATCGAACGTCGGGTAGAGGAAGAAGCGCTCGTGATCGAGCTTGAAATGCTTCTCCGTTTCACGGATGCCGCCCTTGCGCAGCGTGACAAGTTGCTCGCCTTCGGCGAGCGCACGTACGGTGACGGCCCATTCTTTGAAAGCAATCGGCATAGTTCCGGGGAGGGGAGGGGTAATGCGGCGTATTTGACCGATCGCTACGCGGTTCAAACGTGGAGAAACGTGAGCGACCGGGATCACCGAGTCTACGCGTTTTGCGGACAAACCCAAAATTTCCCTGCAAATCACGGGTTTACACGCCGTTCACAGATGTCGCTGAGGGGCGCCACATCCGCCTCCGCCCGGGGTCTCGATCCGCAGTCGCTGACCGCTCGCCAGCTCGCCCCGGACCTTCCCCGGCAGCTGCTCGCCGTCGAGCAGGTTGCGTCCGCGGGCGCCCGGGAGGCCGCCGCCGGCACCGGGCGGCGCGTGACGACGGCGCTCGCTGATCAACGAGAAGGTCATCGGCTCCAGCGCCTCCAGCTCACGGACGATCCCGTCGCCGCCGCGGTGCGCGCCGTCGCCGCCCGAGCCGCGGCGCAGGGCGTAAGTCGTGACCCGCAGCGGGAACTCCAGCTCGAGCGCCTCGACCGGCGTGTTGAGCGTGTTGCTCATCGCGACGTGGACGCCGCTGGGGCCGTCGGCCTCGGGGCTCGCGGCCTGGCCGCCGCCGAGCGTCTCGTAGTAGGTGAAGCGCTCGTCGCCGAGCGTCAGGTTGTTCATCGTGCCCTGGCCGAGCGCCTGGCCGAAGGCGGCGAGGACGAGGTCGGCGACGCGTGAGGAGGTCTCGACGTTGCCGGCCGCGACGGCGGCCGGCGAGCGGGCGTTCAGCAGCGAGCCGAGCGGCGCGCGCACCTCGATCGGGCGGTAGGTGCCGGCGCTCGGCGGGATGTCGGGATCGGTCAGGACACGGACGGCGAAGTAGCAGGCGGAGCGCGTGACGGCGAGCGGGCAGTTGAGGTTGCCGTCGTGCTGATCGGCGCTGCCGGTGAAGTCGAGGACGATCCGGTCCCCCGCGACCGTCGCCGTCAGGCGCAGGGGGAGGTCGCCGTCGATCCCCTCCAGCACGTCGTCGGCGTGCAGGACGCCATCGGGGAGGGCGGCGATGCAGGCGCGCGTGCGCCGCTCGGCGTAGTCGAGCACCTCGGCCATCGCGGCGCGCAGCGTCGCGACGCCGCTGCGGCGGGCCAGCTCGGCGAGGCGCAGGGCGCCGGCCCGGTTGGCGGCGAGTTGGGCGCGGAGGTCGGCGCGGCGCTGGTCGGGCTGGCGCATCTGCTCGGCGAGTCGTTCGATCGCCCGCGTGTCGAGCGGCTGGGGGGAGATCACGACGCCCTCCTCCGCGAGCGTGCGGCTGTCGGCCGGCATCGACCCGGGGGTGGGGCCGCCGACGTCGGCGTGGTGGGCGCGATTCGCGGCGAAGCCGAGCAGCGCGTCGTCGACGAAGACCGGCGTGACGACGGTGATGTCGGGGAGGTGGGTGCCGCCGGCGTAGGGGTCGTTGAGGACCCACGAGCGGCCGGGGTGCTGGGGCTGCTCGCGGACCGCCGCGACCGCCGCCGGCATCGCGCCGAGGTGGACGGGGATGTGCTCCGCCTGCATCACCATCTCGCCGTGGGCGTCGAACAGCGCGGTGGAGGCATCGCGGCGCTCTTTGATGTTGGCCGAGTAGGCGGCACGGACGAGCACGGCGCCCATCTCCTCGCAGGTCGCGCGCAGCGCGCCGACGATCACCTGCAGCTCGACCGGATCGAGCGCGCTCACGTCGTCCCTCCGTCCCGGCGCAGGTCGATCGCTCCCGCATCGGTGACCGTGCCGCGCCAGCCGACGGGGACGAGGAGCGTCGACTCGGGCAGCTCACAGACGGCGGGGCCTTCGATGGCGGTGCCCGGCGCGGGCAGGCCCCGGTGGACCGCGAGGGTTTGGGTGCGACCCGCGAGGCGGGCGGGGCGGGTGTGGGGGGCGGGCGTGCCGGCCGCTTCGGCAGGGCCGGCCGCGCCGCCCGCGCCCGCCGCTTCGCCAGCGCCGCCCGCGCCGGCCGCTTCGCCAGCGCCGCTCGCGCCGGCTGCGCCGCCCGTGCCGCCCGCCGCCACCTCACCCAGCACCGGCGCGGGGACCGTCGCGGTCACGCGCACCGTCACCAGCTCGATCTCGCCGGCCGCGTCGCGGTAGCCGTAGCGGTCCTCGTGGGCGCGCTCGAACGCCTCGCGCAGCGCGGCGGCGGTCGGCGGCGCGTCGCCGCCGTCGCTCGCGACCGCCGCGCCCTCGACCGTCAGCTCGAACGCCTGCCCGCGATACCGGAGCTCATAGCGCGTCCGCAGCTCCGCCTCCGGCGCTCCGAGCGCGGTCCTCGCCGCCGCCCCCAGCTCCTCCACGTCGTGCGCGACCGCCTCCCCGGTGAGCGCGTCGCCGGAGCGCAGCACGCTGCGCTGCGCGTCGCGGCGGCGCGGCGAGACGACCAGCCCGAGCGCCGCCAACACGCCCGACGCTCGCGGCGCGAGGACGCGATCGATCCCCAGCTCCTCCGCGATCGCGACGGCGTGCAGCGGGCCGGCGCCGCCGAACGCGACGAGCGCGTGCTCGCGCGGGTCGATCCCGCGCTCGACCGTCACGACCCGCAGCGCCCGCACCATCTCGGCGTTCGCGACCCGCACGATGCCGGCGGCGCACTCCTCGACGTCGAGCCCGAGCGTGCGGGCCAGCCCGCCGACCGCGGCCCGGGCGGCCGCGGCGTCGAGGCGCACCCCGCCCGCGAGCTCGACGGTCCCGGCCCGCCCGAGCCGGCCGAGGACGAGGTTCGCGTCGGTGACCGTGGGCTCCGTGCCACCGCGACCGTACGCGGCCGGCCCCGGCCGCGAGCCCGCCGAGCGCGGCCCGACGCGCAGCGCGCCGCCCCCGTCGCGCCACGCGATCGAGCCGCCGCCGGCGCCGACCGTGTGGATGTCGACCATCGGCAGCGCGAGCGGCCGGCCGGCGATCTCGCGGCTCGCGGTCTCGCGCACCGCGCCGTCCTCGACCACGCAGACGTCGCACGACGTGCCGCCCATGTCGAAGCAGAGGAGGTCCCGGATGCCCGTCTGGCCGGCGATCAGCGCGGCGGCGGCGGCGCCTGCGGCGGGTCCGGACAGGACCGTGAGCGCAGCGTGGGCGGCGGCGGTCCCCAGCGGGGCCAGGCCGCCGCTGGACTGCATGATCTGCGGCTCGGGGAGGCCCGCCCCGGCGGTCCGCCGCGCCAGCGCGCCGAGGTA
>JAATFK010000616.1 GCA_015655225.1 Solirubrobacterales bacterium
CCGGCGGCAATTCCGTGCTCCGTACACGCCTCCCCGCCAAAATCCGCCCAACAATCCCATTTGGCCGTACAATCGAATAGAAGTTCTCGTCCCGATCAATGGGACAAAGCGGCGCGCCGAAGCACGGCAAATCCTAGAGCAGCCGCACGAGCGCGAGCGGGGAGGAGGCGACGAGCGCCGACTCCAGCTCGTCGAGTCCCTTCATCCGCGGCTGGTCCTCCCACGGCAGCAGGTACTCGCCGGCCGCCTCGCGGTAGGCGTCGGTCGCGAGCTCGTCCCACGGTCGCTCGGGCGGCTCCGGCGGCTCGGAGGTGACGACGCGCGCGCGGACGTCGATCGTGAGGTGCTCGTGCGCGGTCGGGATCCCGAACTCCAGCACCTCCGTGCCGAAGTAGTCGAGGTGACGCGTGACGCGCGCCTCCGGGTCGATGCGCGCGTGGAATTCGTCGCAGCGCTGTGACGAGGTCGTCGCCGGTCGCACGCGAAGCGCGTTCAAGTTGTCGCTGACCGGTCCCTCGTAGTCGTACTCGGTCAGGTAGCGGATCGCGAAGTGCATGCTCAGGCCGCGAGCCGGTGGTCGCCGTTGAGCGCGCCGGCGAAGTAGCGCTCGGCGACGTCCTCGTCGATCTGCGCCAGCTCCCGCTGGACGCGCTCGCAGATCCCGGTCAGCTCGTCCTCGCCGGCGAGCGCGCGGCGCTGGAAGTCGAGGTCGGCGGCGAGGCGGCTGACGCGCAGCACCGGCTTCGAGTTGCGCGGATTCGCGTCGGCCGCGCTGAAGGCGTCGTGCAGCGCGTCGACGCACGCCGCGATGCTGTCGGGATAGGCGCGCTCGAACAGCAGGAAGTGCGCGACCGGCCGCGCGTTCGGCGGGTCGGTGACGGCGCGCAGGTAGGCGTGGAAGCCGCCGACCGCCTGCAGCAGCACGAGCGCGTGCCCGTCGGCGGCGGCCGCGCCGCTCTGCGGCAGCGCGACGCGCAGCATCCGCAGGACCATGTCCGCGACCTCCACGTCGCCGCCCGCGTCGAGGAACCGCTTCGCCTCGTCGCGCAACATCGCGCGGTCGGCGATCCCCCAGATCAGCGCCGCGCGCTGCTTCACGTACTGCGAGGCGACGTACGGCCCCGACGGCGCGCCCCAGCGAGCGTGGCCGCTGTTGCGCAGCGTCAGCGTCGTCGTGTTGATCGCCTCCCACATCTCGGTGGAGATCACGTCACGCAGCGTGCGCGCGCCGGCGCGCGCCCGCTCGACGCTCGCGAGCACCGAGCCGGGCTGGTCGGCGTCGAGGATCAGCCGCGCGAGCGCCTCCTCGCGCGCGACCGGCTCGACGTTGCCGGTCCCGAGCATCGCGAGCAGCGCGCTCCAGCCGAGCGTCACGCCCGGCACCGCGTCGGCGGGACCCTGCAGCTCCGACTGGAAGACGCCCTCGACCGCGCGCGCGGTGAACTCGGCACGGGCGAGGTTGCGGCCGAGCCAGTAGAGGTCGTGGGCGATCCGGGCGAGCATCGAAGGCGCGATTCTCGTCCGGTGCCACGCGCCGCGCATCCGCCCGATGGCCCGCGTCGGACGGCGGGCCGTCGGCCACTTGCACAAGCCTCCGTTTCCGGCTAGACATCGCTTCCATCCGGACCGTGACCGCCTCCCTTCCCGACGTCCTGGTGCGGGATGCCTGACCCGCTGCAGATCGGCCCGGTCCACTGGCTCGAGCAGGCGCTCGCGCGCGACCCCGGCGCCGCCTGTCCGCCGCTCGCCGGGACCGTCCGGGCGGACGTCGCGATCGTCGGCGGCGGCTTCACGGGGTTGTGGACGGCGCTCGAGCTGAGACGCGAGGCCCCCGACACCGAGGTCGTGCTGCTCGAGGCGGAGGGCTGCGGCTTCGGCGCCTCCGGACGCAACGGCGGCTGGGCGACGAGCTGGTACGACGAGCTGGACGTGCTCGTCGCGCACTTCGGCGTTGCCCAGGCGACGCTGCTGGCGGCCGCCTCCTCGCAGGCGATCGACCGCATCGAGGAGCTGTGCGGCGAGGAGGGGATCGACTGCGACCTGCGTCGCGCCGGCGCGCTCGTGGCGGCGACCTCGCGCGGTCAGGAGGCGTCGTTCGCGGACCCGCTGGCGGCCGCGCGGTCGCTCGGCGGCGACGCGCTGGGGCGCGTCGTGGCGCTGTCCGGCGCTGAGCTGCGGCGCCGCACCGGCTCGCCGGTCCTGCGGCGCGGCGTGCACCTGACCGACGCGGCGGCGCTGCAGCCGGCGCTGCTCGCGCGCGGGATGCGGGCGGCGGCGCTGCGGCGCGGCGTGCGGATCTTCGAGGGGACGCCGCTGCTAGCGCTGGAGCGGACTCGGCCGGCGGTGCTGGTCACGCTCGCCGGGCGCGTCGAGGCCGAGCGCGTCGTGCTCGCGACCGGCGCGTGGGCCGCGCGCGTGCGGGAGCTGCGGCGGGCGATCGTGCCGGTCGGCTCGCAGATCGTGCTGACGGAGCCGATCCCGGAGCGGGTCGCGGCGCTCGGCTGGACCGGCGGCGAGCTGCTCGGCGACGCGCGGCTGCTGGTCCACTACGCGCAGGTCACGCGTGACGGGCGGATCGCGTTCGGGCGGGGCGGCGGCGCGCTCGGCGCGGCTGGTCGCATCCGGCCGTCGCACTGGGTCGACCCCGCGACCGTCGCGATCGTGGCGGCCGACTTCCGGCGCTGGTTCCCGCAGCTCGCGGACGTGCGCCTGACGCACGCGTGGGGCGGGGCGGTCGACCGCGCTCCCGGCCACCTGCCGTTCGTCGGCGCGCTCGGGGACCACGGGACGATCGAGTACGGCGTCGGCTTCTCCGGCAACGGCGTCGCGCCGAGCGCGCTGGTGGGCCGGATCCTCGCGCGGCGCGCGCTCGGGATCGTGGACGAGCTGACGACCTCCGCGCTCGTCTCCGGGCCGCCCGGCTACCTGCCGCCGGAGCCGCTTCGCGCGCTCGGCGGCTTCACGATCCAGCGCGCGGTCGCGCGCGCCGAGGCGGCCGAGGAGCGTGGGGTCGAGCCGACGCCGGTGGATCAGGCGCTGCGGCGGCTGCTGTGGTTCACGACGCCGACGGTGTTGGAGCCGCGGGCGTGGAGGCGACGGGGGTCGCGCTAGGCAGCCGCGGTCGCCGGGTCGGCGAGCACGGTGGTGTTGATCTGCGCGATCAGGTCGCGTGCCGTCGCGTCCCGGACGGCCTGAGGGGCGTCGTCGAGGTAGAAGTAGATCCACGCCTTGCCGAGCAAGGTGTCACCGGAGCCGCCGAAGTCGACCGCCTCGGGCGGGGCGAGATCGACCACCGCGTCGAAGATCGCGCCGATGACGGCGCCGTCGGTGTCGGGCGACGGGACCGAGAACTCGAGCATGACCTTTGGATCGTCCATCTCGTGCATCTTCTTCTCCTGGGCATCGACGGTCAACACGTCATAGCTGGAGGCCGCGGGCTCGGAAGTCGGCGCGCATGTTGTCGTAGGCGCGACGGTCGCTCGGCGTCCCGTGGACCATCACGCAGTCGACTCCGTCAGGCGCCAGCCACATGATCCCGGCCCGCTTGCGCTCCGGCCACCACCCCGCGTCCCACGCGAGCCGCTGGAGCTGCTTCGCCCGCTTGTCGCCGACGAAGCTGAAGCGCGCGTTCGGGCGCGCGAGCCGCTTGGGATGCATGCCCGCCCAGAGGGCGGACACCCACGACCTTCGCCCCCTACTGCTGCTGCTGTTGCTGCTGCCCCTGCCACGCCCCGTAGCGCAGGTCGGGGAGCGTCGGCGGCTGGGTGTCGGCGATCGGGGGGCCGGCGCGGTCGACGGTGTCCTCGCCGTCCTCCAGCACCCACGTGTCCTTCGAGCCGCCGCCGCGCGAGGAGTTGACGATCATCGAGCCCTCCTCCAGCGCGACGCGCGTGAGGCCGCCGGGCACGATGTCGATCCGCTCGCCGAAGACCGCGAACGGCCGCAGGTCGACGTGGCGCGGCGCGAGCACGCCGTCGGGCCCGGCGGTCGGGACGGTCGAGAGCCGCACGAGGTCCTGCGCGATCCAGCGCTCGGGGTGCGCCCGCACCTGCGCGGCGATCCCCGCCAGCTCGGCCTCGGTCGCCTGCGGCCCGATCGTCACGCCCTTGCCGCCGGACTCGTCGGTCGGCTTGATCACGAGCTGGTCGATCCGCGAGAGCACGTGCTCGCGCACCTCGGGGTCGGCCAGCAGGTACGTGTTGACGTTCTCCAGGATCGGCTCCTCGCCGAGGTAGAAGCGGATCATCTCCGGCACGAAGTGGTAGACCGCCTTGTCGTCCGCGATCCCGGTCCCGAACGCGTTCGCGATCGCGACGCTCCCGGCGCGGTAGGCGCGCACCAGCCCCGGCACCCCGAGCAGCGAATCGGGCCGGAACTCGAGCGGGTCGACGAAGTCGTCGTCGAGCCGCCGGTAGACCGCGTGCACGCGCTCGAGTCCCCTCGTCGTGCGCATGTAGAGCACGTCGTCGCGCACCACCAGGTCGGACGCCTCGACCAGCTCGACGCCCATCTGCCGCGCCAGGAACGCGTGCTCGAAGTACGCCGAGTTCATCGGCCCGGGCGTCCACACGACGACCGTCGCCTCGGTGTCGGCCGACGGCGCGACCGAACGCAGCGCGCGCAGCAGCAGCTGCGGGTAGTGGTCGACCGGTCGCACCCGGTAGGACGAGAACAGCTGCGGCAGCAACCGGCCCATCGCCGCCCGGTTCTCCAGCACGTAGGAGATCCCCGACGGCGTCCGCACGTTGTCCTCCAGCACCCGCCAGGTCCCGTCGCTGTGACGCACCAGGTCGCAGCCGGCGACGTGGCAGTAGACGCCGCCGGGCGGCCGGATCCCGTGCACCGCGCGCGCGAACGCGCGGCAGCCGACCACCAGCCGCCACGGCACGATCCCCTCGCGCACGATCTCCCGCGCGTGGTAGACGTCGTCGACGAAGTGGTTGAGCGCGCGCAGCCGCTGCGCCAGGCCGCGCTTGATGTCGGTCCACTCCGCGCCGGTCAGGATCCGCGGCACGAGGTCGAGTGGGAACGGCCGCTCGCGCGTCGGCCCGTCCTCGCCGCTCGTCTCGAACGTGATCCCCTGCTGGAGGAAGAGCGCGTCGCGCCGCCGCCCGGCGTCCGCCAGCCCCTCCTGCCCGAGCCGGCCCAGCTCCGCGATCAGCGCCTCGGCGCCCGCGCGGGGCGTCCCGTCGGGCTCGAACAGCTCGTCGAGGAACGGCGGCCGCGGGCGGTAGTCGGCGTGCGGCGCTGAGATCGCCTCGGGCGATGACATGGCGCGATTCTCGCCGCCGGGACGCGGGGCGCGCCTCTGCCCGATGGAGCGAGCTGGCGGGGACCCGTGGTCCGTTTGGACGAACGCGTCGGCCGCTGGTAGATTCACCGAGCGATGTCATCAGCTGCTGACTTGCCGCCCCAGCGGCGCCGCGCGCGCGACGCCGAGGCAAGCCGCCGGGCGCTGCTGGAGGCCGCCGGCGCGCTCTTCGACGCGCGCGGCTACAACGGCGCCACCGTCCGCGAGATCGGCGAGCGCGCCGGCCTCGATCCGGCCCTGATCGCCCGCTACTTCGGCTCCAAGGAGGGCCTCTACCTCGCCGTCCTGGCGGACGAGGAGCAGGCCGCCGCGCGCGGCCCGCTGGCGGCCGACCTGCGGGGGATCGCCGGGCGCCTGATCACCCGCTGGGACGGCGCCGAGGCGCCGCTGCGGCGTTCGCTCTCCAGCCCCGCGCCAACCGCCGCCGAGCGCGCCCAGCTGCGCCGCATCGTGCGCCGCCTGACCGACCCGGCGCGCGCCGCGATCGGCGACGACGAGGACGCGGCGCTGCGCGCCGAGCTGCTGGTCGCGCTGCTCGTCGGCGTCTCCGTCTCGCGCGCGAACGGCACGCTGGCGAAGCTCGCCGGCGCCTCCCGCGCCGAGGTCCTGCGCCAGCTGGGGCCGCTGCTGGAGGCGCTGGAGCGGGGCTAGGGCCGCGGCGCGATCCCGCCCGCTGTCGATCGGGACCTGCAGCCCGCCCTCGACGGGGCCGCGCCGCAGCGCAGCGCGATCTCGCGTCAGCGCTCCCAGCTCGACGCCCCCGAGCGGCTGCCCGGCGAGATCGCCGCGTTCGCGAGCGCGCCGGCCGCCGTCGCCGCCGGGAGAGCGGATGGGTAGTCTGCGCGGTCGATGCGCCCGCTTCGCCGGATCCTCGCCCCGACGCTCCTGCTCGTCCTCGCCGCCCTCGCCGTCGCCGGCTGCGGCGGCTCCTCCGCTCCCAAGACCGCCTCCAGAGCGGACTACGCGAGCGCGCTGAACCGCTTCTGCGCGACCTTCAAGCAGGGTGCCGCGACGGTCCAGTCGGAGTCGGCCAAGATCCCCAGAGGCACGAGCCAGAAGCAGGCGCTGGCCGCGTTCGCGAGAGCGATCGACACCTACGCGACGACGATCCGGAGCGGCCTCGCGAAGCTCAACGCCGTCACGCCGCCACCCGCCTACGCGTCGTTCGACAGCGGCGCGACGAAGGGCTTCCGCGACGTCGCCGTCCGCCTGGAGGGCGTTGCCGGCGACGCGCGCAGAGGCGACGCCAAGGTGCTCTCGCAGGTCGGCCAGCGTCTCAGCTCGATCAGCGTGCCGAACCCGCCCGCCGACCTGCAGCGCCAGGCGAGCGACTGCAACGGCTGAGCCCGCGGGCGCGGGCGGCTAGCCGCGGCCGAACGGGCGCCGGAAGCCGCTGCGGGCGCGCTGGGCCTCGCGCATCTCGAGGATGTCGTCGCCGGGCGGCGCGAGCCGTCGCGGCCCGCTGCCCAGCAGCTCCGGCTGGATCCGCCGGCGCACCAGCTCGTGCTCGACCGCGTCGACCCGCAGCGCGGTCGTGCCCGGCCGGGAGCTGACGACGCGCGCCAGCTCCGTGCCCTCGAACAGCAGCCCGACGCCGTCGTCGGCCGCCCAGCCGCCCGGCAGCTCGCCGCGGCGGACGGCGTCGAGCCAGACCGGCAGGCGCTCCGGCTCGCCGTCGGCGTGGACGGTCAGCGAGCCGGGGAGCAGGCCCAGTCCGGCGATCGGCTCGGGCGGGCCGCTGGAGCGCGTCACGCCGCCCTCGAACCAGCACATCGCGCCGGCGCTGAGGCCGACCAGGACGGTCCCGCGCTCCCACGCCTCGACGAGCAGGCGGTCGAGCTCGTGCGCCCGCCAGATCGCCAGCAGGTTGCGCATCGAGCCGCCGCCGACGTAGACGATGTCCTGCTCGCGCAGGACCTCCTCGAGCGTGCGGTCGCTGCCGTGCAGGCGGAACAGCGAGAGGTACTCGGCCTCGCAGGCGCGGTCGCCGAAGCGGCCCTGGAACGACGTGATCTGGCCGGTCGGGTCGCCCGAGGCGGTCGGCAGGAAGAGGATCCGCGGCTGGCGTCTGCTCGCCAGCGAGAGCACGAAGTCGTCGAGTGCCGGGTTGTCCGGCTCCATCGTGAAGCCGCCGCCGCCCATCGCGAGGATGCGGCGGCGGACGGCGCGGGGTTCGTCTCCGACGCTCACGCGGTCAAGAGCTCCGGTATGTCGGCCATCGCTCCAAGGTACTCGACCGGCAGCGGCGTCTCCACCACCTCGTCGGCGACCGGACCGACGTGGAACGCCCGTGCCTTCGCCCGTGAGGAGACGACGCGGTGCAGCTCGCCGCCGCGGAAGTGCAGTGCGGCGCTGTCGTCGGCCGCGTAGCCCGGCCGCATGCCGTCGCCGACGAAGCGGCGGTACTCCTCGCGCCGCTCCGGCTCGGCGTCGTAGTGGACGCAGTTCGAGTACGGCAGCAGCCCGAGGCCGCGCACGCGTCTCGGCTCGCCGTGGAACGCCGAGAGTGACTCCGCGAACCAGCAGAGGGAGCCGGCCGATGGACCGCACAGCACGACCCCCTGCCGGTAGGCCCGCGCCAGCACGCGGTCGAGCCCGTGCGCCCGCCAGGTCCCGAGCAGGCTGACGACGTTGCCGCCGCCGACGTAGATCAGGTCCTGCGAGAGCAGGTGTCTCGCGATGTCGCCCTCGACCCCGCCGCCGGCGCGGTCGCGGCGGAACAGCGAGATGTGGCTGGCGTCGGCGCGCGTCGCGAACTCGCGGTAGAAGCGCACGACATAGTGGTCGGCGTCTCCCGATGCGGTGGGGAGGAAGCAGACGCGCGGCCGCTCTCGTCCCGTCAGTGACAGGACGTAGTCGTCGAGCAGCGGGTTGCCGGCCTCCATCGAGAAGCCTCCGCCGCCGAAGGCGACGATCTGCGGGGCCCGTTCGGTCATCGCCATTCCCTCCTCGCGCTGGGTCATGAGAAGAGCTTGCTCCTGGCCGGCGTGCGCCCATATGTCCCGAGGGCTGAAGATCGCCGCGGGGTCGCCGCCAGGCGGACAAGCCCGTATGACGCCCCTTTGGCTAGTGCTGCGCGGTTATGTGGACGAGGGCGCGCAGCGTGACGCCGTCGGCGCGCACGACGAGGCGCGCGCTGCGCGTCGAGGCGCGCAGCGTCGCCGGCACGAGGACGGTCGCGCGGCCGTGCGCGCGCAGCCGGAACGCGACCGGGCGGCCGCTCGCGACGCGTGCGGCGGCGCTCGCCGTGCCGGACGCCGAGGCGGTCGAGATCCGCCCCGTGACCGCGCGGCTGCCGCGGGCGACGAGCGTCACGCGCAGGTGGCGCAGGCCGCGC
The DNA here is from genome assembly GCA_015655225.1 of Solirubrobacterales bacterium. GTDB lineage: Bacteria > Actinomycetota > Thermoleophilia > Solirubrobacterales > Solirubrobacteraceae > Conexibacter. The sequence continues at coordinate 8,649 of JAATFK010000616.1, forward strand.
CGCCGGGCGCGTGGGTCGACGCGCAGCGGGGCGGGGGCGGTCGCCGCGGGCGCCCGCGTCGACGCGGCGACGGTCGCGGCGTGGCGCGCTGCCGCCGGGGTGCGGCGGGCGGTGGACGGCGTCGCGGCCGTGGGCGCGGTCGCTGGCGCGCTCGGTGCGGGGGCCGCCGGCACCACCGTCGGCGCGGCCGCGACGACCGGCGCCGGCCGGGCGGCGGGGGTGCGGCCGGCGAGCAGCATCAGCGCCGCGTAGGCGTCGAGCCGGCCGCCGCTGACGGTTCTGCCGGCGAGCGTCGGACGCGGCTCGACCGAGCCGAGCAGCGCCGCGACCAGCTGCGCGACGGTCGCGCCGGGTCGCTCGGAGAGCATCAGCGCGGCGGTGCCGGTCACGAGCGGCGCGGCGAAGCTGGTGCCGAACCAGCCGCCGGTCGCGCCGTTCAGCAGCGGCGCGTCGATCTGGTCGCCGGGCGCGGCGAGGTCGACCGAGCGCGCGCCCCAGTTCGAGAACGAGGCGAGCGCGTCGCTCGTCGTCGTCGCGCCGACGCAGAGGACGTTCGGGGCCGGGTCGGCGCACGGGTAGACGGCGTTCGCGCTGGCAGCGTCCACGTCGAGCGCGCTGTTGCCGGCGGCGGCGACGAAGAGCGTCTGCGGGTGGCGCGCGATCGCCTGGCCGATCGCCTGCGAGTCGGGCGCGCCGAGGCTGATGTTGACGACGCGGGCGCCCTCGTCTGCGAGGTAGTCGATCGCGCTGGCGACCGTCGCGGTCGTGCCGTTGCCGTTCGCGTCCACTGCCCGCGCGGTGATCAGCGTCGTCCCGGGCGCGATGCCGGCGTAGGAGGTCATCGCGCTCCAGGGCGCGGCGATCACGCTGGCGGTCGCGGTGCCGTGGCCGTTGAGGTCGGCCGGGTCGCCGTCGCCGTCGACGAAGTCGCAGCCGTGGAGGTCGTCGACGCAGCCGTCGTGGTCGTCGTCGACGCCGTTGCTCGCGCGGTCGGCGCCGCCGGCGGTCGTCCCGCTCTCGCCCGGGTTGGTCCACTGACGCAGGCCGGCGAGCTGGGGCAGCGTCGCCGTCACGCCGGAGTCGACCGTCCCGACGAGGACGGTCGGGCTGCCGGTGCCGGCGACGTCCCACGCGCGCGGGGCGTCCACGTCGGCGCCGGGCGTGCCGGAGCGCTGGCCGCTGTTCTGCAGCGACCACTGGTCGGAGAAGCCGGGGTTCGGCGGCGTCGCCAGCGTGTGGACGCGGTAGACCGGCTCGGCGAAGGCGACGCCGGGGCGGTGGCGCAGCGTCGGCAGCGCGCCCGCGACGTTCGCGACGGTGAGCTGCCGGGGGTCCATGTCGGCGCTGTCGTAGCCGACCAGGACCTGTCCGGGGATCGCCTCACCGTCGCGCGGCACGGCCGCGGGAGACGGCCGTGCCGCGACGAGCGGTGGGAGAAACACGAGCGCCGCCACAAGGGCAGGGGATCGGCGGACGCTCGGTGCCACGCCCCGTTGATCGGCAGCGGCGGTGAGAACGAGAGGGCGAAACCGGTACGTCGCCGGTGAGGACGCGCCAAGATCAATGGTAAAAAGAAGTGGTGCAATCGCGCTGAGGGGCGATCCACTGAATCACTGGGGGTGGTAGCGGTAGCCGACGCCGCGCACGGCGGCGAGCGGGCCGCTGCCGTCGCCGCTCCAGCCGAGCTTGGAGCGCAGCGTCCGCACGCTCGTCTTCAGCCTGTCGCGGCTGCCGTCGCCCGGCTCGCGCCAGACCAGCTCCAGCAGCTGCATGTGCGTCAGCACGCGGTCGGCGTTCGTCACGAGCACGCCGAGCAGTCGGAACTCGAGCGCGGTCAGCTGCACCGGCTCGCCGTCGACGGTCGCCTCGCGTCGCGCGAAGTCGAGCGTCAGGCGGCCGTCGGCGTAGGCCTCGTGGACGGTCGGACCCTCGCGCGGCGCGCGCCGCAGCAGCGCGTCGACCCGCGCCAGCAGCTCGATCTTCGAGAACGGCTTCGTCAGGTAGTCGTCGGCGCCGGCGCGCAGCCCGCGCGCCTTCTCCACGTCGAGCCCGCGCGCCGTCAGCATCAGGACCGGCACGTCGCTCACGTCGCGCAGGCGCGAGAGCGTCTCCCAGCCGTCGAGCCGCGGCATCATCACGTCGAGCAGGACGAGGTCGGCGGGATCGGCGAAGAACGTGCGCAGTCCGGCGAGGCCGTCGCCCGAGACGCGCACCGCATGGCCCGCGCGCTCCAGCAGCAGACGCACCCCGAGCGAGATGTCGGGCTCGTCGTCGATCACCAGCAGTCGCGCCATCGCGTCACCCCTCCGTCGCCATCACGTCGAGCTCGACCGTGAAGGTCGTCCCCTGTCCCTCGCGGCTCTCGACCGCGATCGTCCCGTGCTGCGCGTCGATCAGCCGGCTCGCGATCGCGAGCCCGAAGCCGATGCCGCGGCCGAGCCGGCGGCTCTCCGCGCCCTGGAAGAACTGCTCGAAGACGTGCGGCAGCTCCGCCGCCGGGATCCCCTTGCCGCTGTCGCGCACGATCAGCTGCGCGCCAAGCGCGTCGCTGTGGGTGGCGACGACGACGTGGCCGCCGGGCGGCGTGAACTTGAGCGCGTTGTCGAGCAGCGCGTCGAGCGACTGCGCGAGGCGCGAGCGGCTCGCGTGCACCGGCGGTCCCGGCTCGCTCTCATGGGTCAGCCCGACGCCGGCGGCGTCGGCGCGCGGGCGCAGCGCCTCGACGGCGTCGGCCGCGACCTCGTCGAGGGGGACCGGCCCCAGCTCGATCTCGATCGTCGTCGCGTCCTTGAACAGGAGCAGGTCGCTGACGACGCGCAGCAGCCGCTCGGTGTTGCGGTTGACGACGTCGAGCGCTCCCTGCTGGGCGACCGTCAGCTCGTCGTCCTCCAGCAGCTCGAGGAACGTGATGATCGAGGTCAGCGGCGTGCGCAGCTCGTGCGAGACGGCGGCGACGATGTCGTCGCGGGCGCCCGCGAGCGCGCGCAGCTCGGCGTTGCGGGTCGCGAGCGACGTCTGCGCGGCCTCCGCCTGCAGCCGCGCGGAGCGCTCCGCGCGCAGCCGCTGCTCGCGCTCGGAGACGAGCGCGCGGGCGGTCCGCGTCAGCTCGGTCACGTCGCGCAGGTGCCAGAGGTGGCCGTGGCGACCGTCGCCGAGGTCGATCGGCGCGTAGTCGCGCAGCAGCACGCGGCCGTCGCTGAGCTGGATCTCCTCGTCGCGGATCCGCATCCCGCCGGCGCGCGCGTCGGCCGCCGCGGCCTGGACCTTCTCGTAGTCGGCGAAGGCGGCTCTCATCTGCTCGATCAGCACGTCGGTGCTGCCGGTCCGCTCGATCTCCTCGATCGAGCTGCCGAACATCTCGGCGAAGGCGCTGTTGACGAGCAGGATCTGGAAGCCGGTCTCCTCCACGAGGACGCCGCCGTGCAGCCCGTCGATCACGGCAGCGAGCTGGGCCGCGCTCTCGCTCGGGAAGGTCGGCGACCGGATCGCCATCGATTTCGTCATCAACTGATTTTTCGGCATCTGGCTCTCCGGAGTTCAGTGGAATGTCTCAATCCCGACCAGGATGGCGCTCCGGCGTTCCTCGAACGGGCGTCCAGGGGCCGCATGCGGTCCATCGGAGGCGGTACGGTGCCGCCCATGCGCCAGCCGTCGCGCCGCTCCCTGCCGCTCGTCCCGCTGCTGGGGCTCCTGCTCGGGCTCGTGCTGCTCGCGCCCGCCGCCGCGTCGGCGGCCTCCGCCCCGGGCTCGGCCGTCGTGCTCGTCTCGGGCTTCACGTAGACGTCGCCGTTCACGACGCCGGCGCCCGCCTGCGACGGCAAGGAGGGCCCGACCTGGAGCTCGCCGACCGGCCCCGCGGCGGCACTGAAGGCGGCCGGCTACACCGTCTTCACGGCGCCGGTCGCGAACCACGGCAAGGCCGCCGCGCCGTGCCTCGGCGCCGGCCAGCCGGCGCCGCCGGCCTCCGCGACGATCGACTCGAACGGCGACACGACGGCCAACGGCCAGGCGCTGCTGACGCTGCTGAGCTTCCTGCGCACGCAGTACGGGATCACCTCGGTGCAGCTCGTCGGCCACTCCGACGGCGGCCTCTGGTCGCGCTCCGCGATCACGCAGCTGCCCCAGGCGCAGGGGCTCGAGCCGACCGTGCAGTCGCTGCTGACGCTCGGCACGCCGCACACCGGCTCGTTCGGCGCCGACCTCGCCGAGTTCGTCCACGACGGCAGCTGCGACACGACCGGGATCGAGCAGGACGTCTGCGAGGCGATCCTGCCGGTGCTCGACGCGCTGATCGCCGACCTCGGGACCGACGCCGTGAACGAGCTGTCGAGCAGCTATCTCGAGACCTGGAACAGAGCGCAGTCGATCGGCTGCCCGGTGACGGTCGTCGCCGGCACCTATGTGACGCTGCCGTCGTGGTTCCCGAGCTGGCTGAGGCCGCTGGTGCCGACCTACTACTTCCCGAACGACGGGATCGTCGGCGAGGCGAGCGGGCTCAACCAGACCTCGACCTCCCTGACGCTCTCCTCGATCCCGGCGGCCCCGTTCCCCGCGATCGCCGGCGGGACCTATCCCGTGATCCACACCCCCGCGCTCTCCTCGCTCCTCGGGACCGACCTCGCGCTCACGAACGACGCGGCGATCGCGGCCGAGGTCGTCTCCTCGATCGGGACGACGGCGACGTCCGCGCCGTGCGTCCTGGGCATCGCGCCGGGCACCGTGCGGCCGGCCGCGCGGCCGGCGCTGGCGATCGCGCCGCCGTCGGGGAGCGTGCACGCCCGCTTCGCGACCCACCTCGCCGCCGACGCGCACGGCCGCCTCGGCGCCCCGCGTCGCGGCGACGTCGCGCTGCTGCTGGGCGGCGCCCGCGTCGTCTGCGGCCGCCGCACCGTCACCGGGACGCCGCTGCTCGGCTCCCGCAGACTGCGCTTCGCGGCGCTGCCGCGCTGCTCCGCCGGGATCCGGATTCGCGGCAAGGTGCTGGTCGTGCGCCCCGATCCGGTCGCCGGGCGGCAGCTCGCGGTGCGCTGGACCGGGAGTCAGCTGACCGCGGCGGTGCACGGCCGCGGCCTGTCTCGCGTGCGGATCGAGCTGCAGCGCGACGGGCGCCACTGGACGCGCCTGCCCGCCTCCGGCAGAGCGTCGCTCCCGCTCGGCGCCGCCGCCAAGCGGCACGTCGCGGTGCGGGCGATCGGCTACGACGCGGTCGGCGACCGCTTCGTCGCGACGGCGCAGATCGCGCGCGACGACCGCTTCCTGGCGACGCCGGCGAGCGCGCGCTAGATCCGCTCGCCGAGGTCCGGCGGCGCGGTGCCGTAGGCGATCGGCGTCGCCGAGAGGCGGATCGGGTTGCGCACGACGCGGGTGACGGCGCCGTCGTCGTGCGTCAGGGCGACGAGCGGGTCGAGGCCGAGCGCCGTCGCGAACGCGATCGCCTCGCCGACGTCGTTGACCTGGCCGGCGGGGACGCCGGCGGCCAGCAGCCGCTCGGTCCAGTCGGCCGCCGGCTGCGTGCGCAGCCGCTCCTCCAAGAGCGTCCGCAGCCGCCCGCGCGCGGCGACGCGCGCCGGGTTGGTGGCGAAGTCGGGGTCGGTGGCGAGCGCGTCGAGGCCGAGGACGCGGCAGAGCGCGGCGAACTGCCGGTCGGTGCCGACCGCCAGCACCAGCTCGCTGCCCTCGCCGGCCGCGAGCACCTCGTAGGGCGCGATCGAGGGGTGCGCGTTGCCCATCCGCGTCCCCACGACGCCGGCGGCGGTGAACGCCGAGGCCTGGTTCACGAGCGCCGCCAGCAGGGAGGAGAGCAGGTCGACCTCGACCAGCTGCCCCTCGCCGGTGCGCTCGCGGTGGCGCAGCGCGGCGAGGATCCCGACGCTCGCGAACAGCCCCGCGATCACGTCCACGAGCGCGACCCCGACCTTCTGCGGCTCGCCGTCCGGCGCGCCCGTCACCGACATCAGGCCGCCGACCGCCTGGATCAGCAGGTCGTAGCCGGGCAGTGTCGCGCCCGCGCCCCGGCCGAAGCCGGTGATCGAGCAGTAGACCAGCTCCGGGCGCGCGGCCGACAGCTCCGCCCAGCCGAGTCCGAGCCGGTCCATCACGCCGGGGCGGAAGTTCTCGACGACGACGTCGGCGCGACCGCACAGCTCGCGGACTGCCGCGAGGTCGACGGCGTCGCCGAGGTCGGCCGTGACGCTGCGCTTGCCGCGGTTGACGGAGAGGAAGTAGGTCGCGGTCCCGCGCGGGTCGTGGGGCGGCCCCCAGGCGCGCGTGTCGTCGCCGCCGTCGCGCCGCTCGATCTTCACCACCTCGGCGCCGAGGTCGGCCAGCACCATCGTCGCGAGCGGGCCGGCGAGCACGCGCTAGAAGTCCACGACCAGGAGGTTGTCGAGCGCTGCCGCCATCTGCAAGGATCCTAGATCTTATAGGATTTGAAAGCGACGCTTGGAGCCTTTCCGTGACCGTCACCCCAGCCTCCGCGCCGGCCGCCCCGCGGCCCGACGACTTCCTCGACCTCGGCGCGCTCCTCGACGACGAGGAGCGGCTGATCCGCGACACCGTGCGCAGCTTCGTCGCGAACGAGGTGCTGCCCTACGTGGGCGACTGGTTCGAGGAGGCACGCGTCCCGCGCGAGCTGTTCGGGGCGCTCGGCCGGCTCGGCGTGCTCGGCATGCACCTCGACGGCTACGGCTGCGCGGGGGCGAGCGCGACCGCGTACGGGATCGCCTGCATGGAGCTGGAGGCGGGCGACTCGGGGATCCGCAGCCTCGTCTCAGTGCAGGGCTCGCTCGCGATGTACGCGATCCACCGCTGGGGCTCGGAGGAGCAGAAGCAGCAGTGGCTGCCGCGGATGGCCGCCGGCGAGGCGATCGGCTGCTTCGGGCTGACCGAGCCCGACTCCGGCTCGGACCCCGGCTCGATGCGCACGCGGGCGCGGCGCGACGGCGGCGACTGGATCCTGAACGGCGCCAAGATGTGGATCACGAACGGCTCGATCGCCGACGTGGCGGTCGTCTGGGCGCGGACCGACGAGGGCGTGCGCGGCTTCCTCGTGGAGCCGGGGATGCCCGGCTTCACGGCGCCCGAGATCCACCGCAAGCTGTCGCTGCGCGCGTCGGTCACGTCCGAGCTGGTGTTCGACGACGTGCGGCTGCCTGACAGCGCCCGGCTGCCAGAGGCGACGTCGCTGAGAGGGCCGCTCTCGTGCCTGAACGAGGCGCGCTACGGGATCGTCTGGGGCGCGGCCGGGGCGGCGCGCGCGTGCTTCCAGTCGGCGCTCGACTACAGCCTCACGCGCGTGCAGTTCGACAAGCCGATCG
>JAATFK010000384.1 GCA_015655225.1 Solirubrobacterales bacterium
GCGATCACGATCGTGGAGGCGGCGATCGCCTTGTAGCCGAAGATCGGCTTGCGGGCGAAGACCGGCAGCACCTCGGAGATGATTCCGAAGCCGGGCAAGATCATGATGTACACCTCTGGGTGTCCGAAGAACCAGAAGAGGTGTTGCCACAAGATCGGACTGCCGCCCTGTGACGGATCGAAGAAGTGCGTCCCGAAGTTGCGGTCCGTCAGCAGCATCGTGACGGCGCCCGCGATCACCGGCAGGGCCAGGATCAGCAGCAGGGCGTAGATCAGGATCGTCCAGACGAACAGCGGCATGCGGCCCCAGCCCATGCCGGGCGCGCGCATGTTCACGATCGTGGCGTAGAAGTTCACGGCGCCGACGAGCGACGAGATGCCGGTGATGTGGATCAGGAAGATCCAGGCGTCCTGGCCGCCGCTCGGCGTGAAGAGGTCCGAGGAGAGCGGCGTGTAGGAGAACCAGCCGGCCTCCGGGGGCTGCCAGAAGAGCGACGCGTAGAAGACGATCGCGCCGAACAGCAGGAGCCAGTACGACAACGCGTTCAGGCGCGGGAAGGCCATGTCCCGCGCACCGATCATGAGCGGCAGGAAGTAGTTCGCGAAGCCGGCCATCATCGGCACGACGAACAAGAAGATCATCGTCGTGCCGTGGACGGTGAACAGCTCGTTGTAGTGCTCCGGCGTGACGAAGTTGTTGTTCGGCACCGCCAGCTGGATGCGGATCAGCAGCGCCTCGATGCCCCCGAGCAGGAAGAAGGCGAACGTCGTGACGATGTAGAGGATCCCGATCTTCTTGTGATCGGTCGTGGTGACCCAGTCGATCCAGCGGGCACGCGTACGCTCGGCATGGACCTCATGGGCGATCACCTGGGGGACGGGGCTCAGCGCGGTGTCCGTGGTGGCCATGATCGGTGTCGAATTCCTTTGGTCTGCTCGGGGAGGGGAAGGCTCGGGTGCGAGGGCGACGAGCTACATGTCGCCGTCGGCTCTCAGCGTCGTGCGAAGTCTCACGACGTTGTTGTCCGACGTCTGGATCGCCGTTCTCTGCTTGTCGAGCCACGCCGTGTAGTCCGCGGGGCTGACGATTCTGACCCGGGCGGTCATGTCGGCGTGGTTGCGGCCGCACAGCTCCGCGCACTGGCCGATGTAGACCTCGCCGGCCTTAGGGGCCTTGAACCAGGTGTAGTTGCTGTAGCCGGGCACGGCGTCGGCCTTGCCGCCGAGCTGCGGGATCCACCACGAGTGGATCACGTCGACGCTCTGGAGGTCGAGGACAACGGTCGTATTGGCTGGAGCGACCATCTCCTCATAGGAGTAGGGCAGTCCAAACCCGTTCGTCTTGCACCCGACCCCGTAGGTGTAGCGCCAGATGTACTGACGCCCGGTGACGCAGATCGTGAGCTTCTTGCCGTTCGGCGGGGTGGGTTCGTCGACAGATGCGGTGAGCACTCCCTGCGCCGTGGACAGGCCGTCGGCGTCCGAGTTCGGCGGGGTCGTGATCGAGTGCAGCTTGGAGAAGGTGACGGCAGCGAGCACCACGAGGATGACGGCGGCGCCGATCGTCCACGAGATCTCGAGTCTGGTGTTGCCGTGGATCTGCGAGGCGTGCGGGTTCTTCTTCGCCCGGAACTTGAAGAGCGAGTAGAACAGCGCGCCCTCCACCACGACGAACACGACGATCGCGACATACAGCACGATCATGTACAGCGAGTGGATGGAGTCGGCGTTCGGCGAGCCGCCCGCTTCAGGAGCGACGAGGCTGGCGAACGCGCCGCTGGCGAAGACGAGTGATCCGATCGTCGTCAGCAGCAGGGCCGCAACGAGGCGGCGGCGAAGAGAAGCGGTTTGAGGTCGCAAGGCGGCGCGGATTCTATCCACGATTCGGGCGGATGCAGTTGCTCGTCCCACGCCCCGAAAAGCTGGGTTGAGCGAAACTCCCGTGGTGACGGGCTTTACCCTGCACTTACGCGCCACGGAAGATTGGCGCACGCTTGGACAGGAACGCGCTCACGCCCTCCGCGAAGTCGCCGCCAGCCGCCTGCTCGGCCTGGATCTCGGCCTCCAGCTCGAGCTGTTCGTCGAGCCCGCGGTAGGCCCACGCGTTGAGCGCGCGCTTGGCGCCGGCGTAGGCCAGCGTCGGCCCGCTCGCGAGCTTCGCCACGAGCGCGTCCGTCGCCGTCTCCAGCTCGGCGTCGGGGTGCACGGCGTTGATCAGGCCCCACTCGAGCGCTCTGCGCGCCGGCAGCCGCTCGCCGAGCAGCGCCAGCTCGGCGGCGCGCGCCAGCCCGACGCGGGATGGCACGAGGGCGGAGGAGCCGCCGTCGGGCACGAGGCCGATGTTGATGAAGGCGAGGAGGAAGTAGGACGACTCGGCTGCCAGCACGAGGTCGCTCGCGAGCGCCAGCGAACAGCCGATCCCGACCGCCGGTCCGTGCACGGACGCGACCACCGGCTTGGGCATCTCGCGCAGCGCCGTGACGATCGGGTGGTAGCGCTCCCGCAGGATGGTCCCGACGTCGGGTCTGCCGTCCTCCGTCACGGGGAAGCCGGCGCTCAGGTCGGCGCCCGAGGAGAAGCCCCGCCCGGCGCCCGTCAGCAGCACCGCGCGGACGGCGGGATCGCCCGCCACGCGGTCGACCGCGGCGCGCAGGTCGTCCCCCAGCTGCTCGTTCCAGGCGTTCATCTTCTCGGGGCGGTTGAGGCGGATCCGCGTGGCCGCGCCGGCGGCGTGCAGCTCGACCGTCTCGTACGCGTGCACCAGCTCGTAATCGCTCATGGGACGCGATCCTAAGGCGCCCGTCGCGGGCCGGCGCCAGGTCCGCACATATACTCCCGGCGCTTTGCGGAAGTCGACGGCCATTCGAGCGACGGCATGGGCGGTCGTCGCCGCCGGTCTCGCTGCGCCCCTCGCGCGCCGCCGCGTCAAGCTGCCGAGAGTCGCCGTGATCGCGACCGCCGCGGCCGCTCCGGTCGCCCTCTGCGTGGCGGTCCCGCGGTCCCGTCCGCGCGACATCGCGACCTGCCTGCTGCAGATGTGGGCCTACGTCGCCGCCTACGAGATGCCGAACGACGACCCCGCCGCCCTGGAGGCGCGCGTCCACGTCGACTACCCGGTGCGGATCGACCACGCGATCGGCCTCGGCACCCCGCCGACTCTGCGGCTGCAGCGGATGTTCGCGAGCCCGGGGATGATCAGCCGCCGCGAGCGCGTGCTCGTCTGGAGCCACTGGCTCTGGTTCCTGGTCCCGCACGGGACCTGCGCCTACATCCTCTTCCGCCGCCGCGAGCGCTTCCCGCGCGCGGCCGTGCTGACGTACGCCGTCTTCGACGCCGGCGCGCTCGTCTACTGGCTGCTTCCGACCGCTCCGCCCTGGTACGCGGCCGCTCAGGGCAAGCTGGAGGACGGCCACACCCCGCGCGTGCGCCGGATGATGATCGAGTACGGCGAGCAGTTCTGGAAGGACCACTGGGGTCCCCTTTACTCTTCGTTGGCGGGCAATCCCCTCGCGGCCATGCCATCGCTCCACTTCGCCACGTCCGTGAACGCCGCCCACCTGCTGGCCGAGCTGGGGCCGGTCGAGGGCGCGATCGGCTGGGCGTACGCGCTGACGCTCGGGCTGGCGCTCGTCTACCTCGGCGAGCACTACGTCGTCGACCTGCTGGCGGGCCTCGCGCTGACCGAGTCGGCGCGGGCGCTCGCGCCGACCGTCTCCCCGCTCTTCGAACGCTTCTCGCGCGGGGTCCAGGCGCTCGAGGCGAAGGCGCACGGGTAGGTCGCGGTGGCCGAGGAGCCGCCCGCGGCCGACGTGACCCCCGCGCCGGCGCCCGACGCGGCGGCGACCCCGCCGCCGACGCCGCCCGCCTCCGGGCACGGCGCCGCGCCCGCCCCGGAGATGCGCCACGAGGACGAGATGCCGCGCGTCGCGCTGACGCGCCGCAGGCTGATCGCGTTCGCGCTCTTCATCGCCTGCGCGCTCGCGTTCCTCTACTTCGTCCTGCCCGAGATCAGCGGCATGAAGCAGTCGTGGAGCCGCGTCGGCAAGGGCGACCACGTCTGGCTCGCCGCCGCGCTCGGCTTCGAGATCCTCTCGATGGCGAGCTACATCGCGATCTTCCAGGGGATCCACGTGCCGCCCGGCTCGCCGATCACGTGGAGAGAGAGCTACCTGATCACGATGGCCGGCCTTGCCGCCACGCGCCTCTTCTCGGCCGGCGGCGCCGGCGGCGTCGCCGTGACGGCGTGGGCGCTGCGCCGCTCGGGGATGGAGCGGCGCGAGGTCGCCGAGCGGATGATCGCGTTCCTCGTCCTCCTCTACGGCGTCTACCTGTTCGCCCTGATCGTCTGCGGCGTCGGCCTCTACGCGGGGCTGTTCCCCGGCAAGGCGCCGTTCGGGCTGACGATGGTGCCGGTGATCCTGGCGGTGATTGGGATCGCGATCGTCGTCCCGCTGGCGCTGCTGCCCGACGACGTCGAGCGGCGGATCGAGCGCGTCGCGGCGCGCAACCC
>JAATFK010000481.1 GCA_015655225.1 Solirubrobacterales bacterium
ACCTTGCCGCCGTCGGGCGGCGTGATGTAGAGGTCGAGCGGACGGTTGGAGTAGACCGTCGTGCGCAGCTTGAAGAGGAGCAGCGCGCCCTGGACCGGACCCGAGCCGTTGGCGCTGTCGGGATCCGGCAGGATCGGCTGGCCGTTGCCGTTCTTGCCCTGGAGCAGCGTCGGCTGGTAGCCGAAGACGTTCGATCTCGGCAGCTGGATCGCGTCGTAGTGGTTGCCGTCGGTGTCGCGGATCTGGAACTGCGACGCGGTCATGTGGGCCTTGTCGCTGTTGTTCTGGACCCGGATCCAGACGCCGAACCACTCCTCCGTCGGAGCGGGCGCGAAGGTCCCGGCGGGCAGCTGCGCGAGGTACTGGCTGTCCTCGGTGCTCTGCGGGTTCAGCTCGCGCGACTCCTGCACCTGGTAGTAGAGCGGGCCGGCGCTGACGTACGTGCCCTCGGTGTCGCCGAAGTTGACCGGCTTGTGGCCGCCGCAGGCGGAGAGCGCGAGGGCCGCGCCGAGGAGCGTGATCAGGAGGAGGAAGTTGCGGAGTCTGGTCATGAGCGGCGCGGAGTCTATCCCTCTAGCTGCCGGCAACCGTCATACGCCGGCCGCGGTCGCGGTTCTCCTCGAGGATCGACCGCAGACGATTGAGCGCCTTCGCCTGCTTGCGCTTGCGCTTGCCGCGCCCGAGCAGGTCGATCAGGTGGTCGCTCGGCATCTTCGGCTGACTCTCGAAGCTGTAGTCGACGCGCGTCAGTCCGCCGGGCCCGTCGTGCAGCGTCCAGATGCCGACGGTGCGGATGCGGTTGAACTTGCCGCTCCGTCCGCGCTCGAGGATCCGGAACGGCGGGTCGACCTCGGCGAACGTGAAGTCCCCGAAGTCGAAGCGGTTGCCGCGCTTGACGCGATAGCGCGCGCCGGCTCCCTGGCCGTAGGTGTCCTCCCGCAGGAGGTGCCAGTCGACCAGGAAGTGGTCCGTGAACTCCGCGTGGTTCGCGATGTCCGCGAGGTACTCGAACACCTCTTCGCGCGGACGAGCGATCAGGACGGATGTCTCTACGGGTTCCACGGCGCGCCGGAGTGTAATGAACCGTCCGCCGGAATGGAGCGGTTTGCGGTGAAGCCGGGCGGGCCGGGCGGGGTCAGGCGGCCTGGCGACGCGCCCGAGTCGGACGCCGGTCGGTCACGCGCACGGCGTTGCCGTGCTCGCTGCCGCGCACGGGCTCGGAGCGGACCGGCGCCTCCTTGCGCTCGCGACGGCACAGCTCGCAGAGCCAGCGCCCGTCGTCGTAGACGTGGACGCGCTCGCCGACGAGCGGCGTGCGGTGGCAGCCGCGGCAGGAGTCGCGGTCGGCGGCGAGGGCGAGCACGCTGCGTCGCAGCAGCTGGCGCTCGAGGTCAGGCGAGTGGTGGACGGTCTCGTCGAGCATGGGACCGAGATTCGCCATCCGCGCCTGGACACCTGCCCGGTCCTCAGACCCCGCCGTTATGGCAAAAACCCTAAAGGTTGTATAAGACGTTCTGTCCAAAGTTTCGCGGCGTCTGGCCAGGGGTAATTTTCTGACACGCAGACAGTCGCTTCCCCCGGAGGATCAGGACATGGAGTCACATACGTCAGGGACGCTCGCCGGCACTGGGACGTTCCGTTGCACAGGATGCGACTACGTCCTGACACTTGCGGCGGCGGATGCCCTTCCCCCCTGTCCCAGCTGCGACGGCGCCGAGTTCGTGCGCGCCTCGCTCTTCGTGGAGCAGCAGCTGCAGGCCGACGCGCTGCCGGACGGGCTCGAGGCCGAGAGCAGCGCCTGGGTCGCCGGCATCCGCGCCGAGCTGGACGAGCCCGGCCAGTACCTCGCCTACGAGGAGGACGGCGAGCCGATCGTCCACCGCCTGGAGCGCGAGTGGACGCGAATCGGCCGCAGCCTCGCCGCCGACATCCGCTTCGACGACCCCACCGTCTCCCGCCGGCACGCGCTCGTCGTGCGCCAGCCCGACGGCGTGCGGGTGCTCGACGACCGCAGCCTCAACGGCGTCTTCGTCAACGGCGAGCGGGTCGAGTGGCGCGCGCTGCTCGACGGCGACGAGCTGGTCGTCGGCCGCCACCACCTGCACTTCATCGACAACCCGGCCGTCACCGGCATGCGGCCCGAGATCGTCGCCACGCCGGTCGTCGGCTGATCGGCGAGAGGACGGGCGCCGCGGTCGTATAGTCCGCGGCGCCATGGCAGCCACGATCGCAGTCCTCTCCCAGAAGGGCGGGACCGGCAAGACGACGATGGTGCGGACGCTCACCGACGTCTTCCGGCGCGTCGGGCTGACGGTGCTCGCGGTCGACCTCGACCCGCAGGGCAACCTCTCCGACTACCTCGACGTCGATCCCGGGGCGTCGCCGACCGTCGGCGACGTGCTGAGCGGCCGCGCGACGGCGGCGGAGGCGATCCACGACGGGATCATGCCGGCGAACCTCGGTCTCGCCGAGGCGGAGCTGGCGCTCGGCGGCAAGATGGGCCGCGAGATGGTCCTCAGACGCGCGCTCAGACCGGTGCTCGACGAGTACGACGTGGTGCTGATGGACTGCCCGCCGGCGCTCGGGCTGCTGACCGTCAACGCGCTCGTCGCGGCCGACTACGAGCTGCTGTCGGCGGAGGCGCAGTACTTCGCGATGCAGGGCGTCGAGCAGGCGCTCGAGGTGATCGAGCTGGCACGCGACAACCTCAACCCCGACCTGGAGTGGCTCGGGGTCGTGCTGAACATCGCGGACATGCGCACGCGCCACTCGCGCGAGGC
>JAATFK010000685.1 GCA_015655225.1 Solirubrobacterales bacterium
GCGAAGATCGCCGAGGTCGGCGGCGTCGTCGAGATCGAGGAGACGGACAAGGCGCTCACCGTCGTCATCACCGACGACGGCGGCGACGAGCACCGTCACGCGTTCCCCCGCCGCACGCGCCTGTTCGTCGAGCGCGGCGAGAGAATCGAGCCGGGCAAGCAGCTCAACGAGGGGTCGGTCTACCCGCACGAGCTGCTGGCGATCCGCGGTCGCACGGAGACCGAGCTGTACCTCGTCAAGGAGGTGCAGGAGGTCTACAGATCGCAGGGCGTGGACATCAACGACAAGCACATCGAGCTGATCGTGCGGCAGATGCTGAAGAAGGTGCGTGTCGACCAGAAGGGCGACACGGACCTGCTGCCGGGCGTCTTCGTCGACCGCTTCGACTACGCCAACATCAACCAGGCAGTGATCGACGCCGGTGGCGAGCCCGCTCAGGCCGAGGAGATCATCCTCGGCATCACGAGAGCGTCGCTCAACACCGACTCCTTCCTCTCCGCCGCCTCCTTCCAGGAGACGACGAAGGTCCTGACCGACGCGGCGCTCGAGGGCAAGATCGACCGCCTCAACGGCCTCAAGGAGAACGTCATCATCGGCAAGCTGATCCCGGCCGCGACCGGGCTCAGACGCTACCGCCGGATCGAGATCGAGCCGGCCGAGCCGCTCCCCCGCGGCATGGACGACGTCGGCCTGCTCGACCACGACGAGCTGGCGGCCGAGCTGGGCCTCACCGACGGCGAAGCCCTGCAGGGCTTCGGCCCCGGCATCGAGGCCGACCTCGCCGACCTCGAGGAGATCGGCAACGGCGGCGGCTCGCACGGCTTCGCCGAGGAGCTCGCCGAGCTGGACGTCCCCGAGGACTCCAGAAGCTAGCGTCAGCCGACGCACAGCTGGACCGAACGGCCGCCTCCGGGCGGCCGTTCGTCGTTCCGGGACGGCACCGGAGCCGTACCGGAGGGTGCCTCAGCTAGCGGAGCGGGAATTCCGGCGACAACTCAGCCGCCCAGCGCGTCAGCTTCGTGACGTGCTCGTCGGTCAATCCGACAGCCGGATCGGTCGCGACCAGCAGCGTCGGCGCGCCGTCGCGGGCGCGGGCGTGTGCCCACTCGGCGCAGCTCGCGTCGTGCGCGTCGTCGACCCAGGCGAGCGGTCGCGCGCCGGCGTAGGCGTCGATGGCGGCGAGCTTCCAGTGGCCCCGCACGCTCTGCCCGGAACCCGCGCCGGCCCCGGGCGCGCGGTCGAAGGAGAGGTACGGATAGGGGCCGGGAAGGCCCAGCGCGACGGGAAGTTCGTCGTTCGCCTTCTCCTCCCAGCCCGTGCACCAGACGGGATCGAAGGTCGCTGACAGGCGACGCAGGTGTTCGCCGCTCGTGGCCGAAAGGAAGTGGGCGATGCCCTCGACGAGCAGGAAGCGACCGGCCGGCGGCGCCTGCGGCGCAAAGCCGAAGAGCGAGATGACGCCGTCGACGTCGAGCATCAGGAGGGGATTCTCTTCCGCCATCTGTACGAATTCTTGCGTTGAAGTTTTCTCATCGCGGAGCACACAGGCGCTCGCTAACCTGCAACGCTCTGACAGGGCGCCTCAAGCGGTCGCAGCAGGTGCCGACACAGCAAGGGTAGGCCTTTAGGTGCACCTGTCATGGTTGCCGCGAATGGCAGCCACTCAGTTCGATTTATGACGATTTATCTTGGCATTGCGCTGGCAGTCGTCTGCGCATTCACGACGAACCTCGCGTTCCTCTACAAGCACCGCGGTGCTTGTGCCGCGCCGTCCGTTGACGTGCGCCACCCCGTGCGCTCCGGCGCCGACCTCTTCCGTTCCCGCTGGTTCGCCCTCGGCATGCTCGTCGCCGTCGGCGCCTGGCTGTTCCACGTCGGCGCGCTCGCGATGGCGCCGATGTCCGTCGTCCAGGCGGTGCTCGCCGGCGGCGTCGTCATGCTCGCCGTGATGGCCGAGCGCATCTTCGGCTTCAAGGTCGGCCCGCGCCAGTGGGTCGGGCTCGGCATGACGGCCCTCGGGATCGTGCTGCTCGGCGTCACGCTGCCGGCGGTCCACGGCGCCCACTCGCAGTTCTCGCTGCCGGGCATGATCGCCTTCGAAGCCGGGCTCGTCTTCATCGGCGGCCTGCTGACGATGGGCAAGCGGATCGGCGCCTCCGACCATCACCACGGCGTGATGCTCGGCGCCGCCTCCGGCCTGCTGTTCGGCGTCTCCGACGTCGCGATCAAGGCGCTCACCGGCCTGATCGGCTCCCACGGCATCGTCGACGGCCTGCTCAGCCCCTGGCTGATCGTGACCGTGCTCGCCTCGATCGCCGCCTTCTACACCTCCGCGAGAGGGCTGCAGGATGGCGAGGCGGTCCCGGTCATCGCGATCACCGGCACGGCCGCCAACGTCACCGGCATCGCCGGGGGGATCGTCGTCTTCGGCGACCCGATGCCGGGCAGCGCGCTCGGGGTCGTCCTCCAGGCGCTTGCCTTCGTGCTCGTGATCGCCGCCGCCGCGCTCACGCCGGCCCCCGTGCGGGCCGCCGGCGCCGCCGTCGCCTAGGCGCGCTTCGGCGCGCCGCCGCGGCGGCCATGTTGTCCGTCCGTCTACATCGAGGGCGGGCATCCTGGCCGTCGGTCCAGCGTCAGAAGCCTGTCGTTCGGGCACTCTCTTCCCATGGAGACGACGACCCGACGCGCCGACCGGATAGTGCAGACAGCGCCACGACGCGCCCCTGGCCGTCGTCCCGCCGGAAGCGCCGATGTCGCCCTGCGCCGCCGGATCGCGAGCCTGCTCCGCGATCCTCGCCGGAGCAACGCCCCCAAGGGTGGGGCGGTGGCTCCGTGGGCGCTCCGATAGACGACCTCGCCCAGGGCGCCGACTGGGCCGAGTGGGCCGAGTCGGCGCCGTACAGCCTCGGGCTCGAGGAGGAGATCATGCTCCTCGACCCGTGGGACTGGGCGCTCGCCCAGCGGATCGAGGAGGTGCTGGAGAGGCTGCCGGCGACGCTCGCCGGCTTCGTCAGCGCCGAGACGCACCAGGCCGCGATCGAGATCGCGACCGACCCGCACGCCGACGTCCCCTCGGCGATCGCGCAGATGCGCGTGCTGCGCTCGCAGCTGACCGACGCGGTCGCCCGCCTCGGGATCGCCGCCGGCACCGCCGGCACGCATCCGTTCGCGGTCTGGAGCGAGACGATGGTCTCGCCCGACGGCCGCCACCAGCTGATCCACCAGACGATGCGAGAGCTGGCCCGGCGCGAGCCGACGTTCGCGCTCCACGTCCACGTCGGCGTCCCCGACCCCGACAGCGCCGTGCGGCTCTTCAACCGCCTGCGCGCCCACGTGCCGCTGTTCCTCGCGCTGTCCGCCAACTCGCCCTACTGGCAGGGCCGCGACTCGGGCCTCGCCTCGACGCGGACGGCGCTCTTCGGCGCCTTCCCGCGCACCGGCATCCCGCGCTACTACGGCTCCTACGAGGATTGGGTCGCGACCGTCGACCTGCTGGTCCGCTCCGGCGCGCTGCCCGAGCCGACGTTCCTGTGGTGGGACGTGCGGCTCCAGCCGCGCCTCGGGACGATCGAGATCCGCATCATGGACGCGCAGTCGAGCATCGCCGACACCGCCGCGCTCGTCGCGCTGGTGCAGTCGGTCGCGCGGCTCGAGCGCGAGGAGGGCTTCGTGCCGCCGGAGCTGATCGCGGCCGACGAGGTGCTGGCCGAGAACCGCTTCCTGGCGGCGCGCGACGGCGCCGACGCGGAGCTGATCGACCCCCTCGCCGGCC
>JAATFK010000470.1 GCA_015655225.1 Solirubrobacterales bacterium
TCGAGCCCTGCAGGACCGCGTCCGGGTTGACCGTGTTGACCCGGATGCCGGCGCCGCCACCCTCCTCGGCGAGGCAGCGGGCGAGGTGCAGCTCGGCCGCCTTCGCGGACGAGTAGGCGGCCGCGTTCTTGCCCGCCACGAGCGCGTTCTTCGACGCGATGAAGACGACGCTGCCGGCCGTCCCCTGACGCCGCAGCAGCTTGAACGCCTCCCGCGCGACGAGGAAGTAGCCGCGCGTCAGGATCGCGTGGTTGCGATCCCACATCTCGACGCTCGTCTGCTCGATCGGCGCGCTCGACGCGATGCCGGCGTTCGAGACGACGACGTCGACGCCGCCGAAGCGGAGCGTCGCCGCCCGGTAGGCGGCCGCGACGGCCTCCTCGCTGGTGACGTCCGCGGTCACGCCGAGGCCACGCTCGCCGTACTCCGAGACCGCCTCCGCGGCGCCCTCGGCGTCGAGGTCGGCGGCGACGACGCAGGCGCCCTCGGCCGCCAGCTGCGCGATGATCGCGCGGCCGATCCCGCCGGCGCCACCGGTCACGAACGCGACCGTCCCGGCCAGCTCGCGCGGCGCCGGCGCGAGCGCCAGCTTGTACAGCTCCAGCGGCCAGTACTCGACCGCGAACGACTCGGCCGCCGTCAGCGAGACGAAGCGGTCGATCGACGACGCGCCGCCCATCACCTCGATCGCCCGGTGGTAGAGGTCGCGCGCGAGCGTCGCGTCTCTGACGCTCGGCCCGACGCCGATCAGCCCGACGCCCTCGATCAGGACGATGCGCGGGTCGGGGTCGCCGATCGTCTCCCCCGCTCTGGCGTTCTCGGCGAAGTACGCGCGGTACTCCTCGCGGTAGCGCTCGGCGCCCTCGGCGACCCGCAGCGCGAGCGTGTCGACGTCGTCGCTGGCGGGGTCGTAGGCGACCCACAGCGGGACGCGCTTCGTCCGCACGAGGTGGTCGGGGCAGGCGGCGCCGACCTGCGAGAGCGTCGCCGCGTCCTTCGAGGAGACGAACTCCAGCACCGACGGCGAGGCGTTCACCAGCAGGATCTTCGCCCGCTCGCTCGAGACCGCGCCGCGGATCGACGGCAGCAGCTCGGTCAGCAGGTCCTCGCGGGCCTCCACCGAGAGCGGCTCGCGAGCGGCGCCGCCGAAGCGCGCCTTCGTCGCCTTCGCGGTGACGAAGTCGGCCGCGCGGTTGATCGCCTCGAGCGTGTCGGCGTAGGACTGCTCGCCCGTCGCGCCCCACGTCACGAGGCCGTGCTTCGCGAGGATCACGAAGCGCACGCCCGCGCCGCGCGAGGCGAGCCCGACCTGCTTGGCGAGCGTGAAGCCGGGGCGGATGTACGGGACCCAGACGGCCTCGTCGCCGAAGCACTCGCGGGCGAGCTGCTCGCCGTTCTCGGCGCCGGCGATCATGTTGATCGCGTCCGGGTGGGTGTGGTCGACCTGCGGCGCCTCGACGAACGCGTGCAGCAGCGTCTCGATCGAGCTGCGCGGCATCTCGGGCGCGACCTGGCAGCGGGAGAGGTAGGCGACCATCTCCTCGTCGCTCATCTCGTCGCGCTCGATCAGCGGCCGGATCTCCTCCATCCGCAGCCCGGTGAAGCCGGAGGCGGTCATCGTCGCGAGGTCGCTGCCGGAGCCCTTCACCCACAGGATCTCGACTTCGCGGCCGAGGTGGTCGCGCTCGATGCTCTTGGCCGACGTGTTGCCGCCGCCGTAGTTGGCGACGGCGCGGTTGGAGCCGAGCAGGTTGGAGCGGTAGACGAGCTGCGCGAGCCCGCCCTCCGGGGCCGCCGCGGCGTCCCACAGGTTGTCGGCGCGTGGGGCTACCGGCCCCGCGGTGGTCGTATGCGTGGTGTCGCTCATGCGCCAAGTCCTCCCGTCGTACCGGCAGCGGCGGATCGGCGCGATCCAAGACGCTCCCACCAGTCCCCCGAGCGGAACGCGGCGACCGGATCGGCCTCCGCTCCCAGCTCGTCTCGCACCTTCGCGCACAGCGGGCGCACGTCGGTGCGGTATGCGTCGAGCAGCAGCTCGTGGGCGCCGAGCACGTCGCCGGCTCCCTGGCGCTCGGCGAGCGCCACCCGGTCGACGAGCAGCGCCTTCGCGAACGCCTCCTGCAAGTTGACGATGCTCAGGACCATCGCCTCGATCTTCTGCTCGATCACATGCGCCTGGTCGATCGTGAGGCGCGGCAGCGTCGGCTGCGTCGCCAGCTCGCCGTAGATCAGGAACAGCTCGAACGGGTTGACCGAGCCGACGATCAGGTCGTCGTCGGCGTACTTGCGGTTGTTGAAGTGAAACCCGCCGAGGCGGCCGTCGTCGGCCAGGAACGCGACGATCTGCTCGATGTTCACGCCCTGGGCGTGGTGGCCGAGGTCGACCAGCACCTTCGCGCGCGGCCCGAGTCTCTGCGCCGTCAGCAGCGACGAGCCCCAGTCGGCCAGGTCGGTCGCGTAGAAGGCGGGCTCGAAGAGCTTGTACTCGATCAGCAGCTCGACCTCCTCCGGCAGCGCCGCGTAGACCTCGACGAGGCATTCGTGCAGGCGCCGGCGGCGCGCGACGAACGAGTCCTGGCCGGGGTAGTTGGTGCCGTCCGGCAGCCACAGCGAGAGCCCGTCGGAGTGCAGCTCGCGGGCGATCTCGACGCACTCCAGCATGTGGTCGGTGGCGGCGCGGCGGACCGACGCGTCGGGGTGCGTGAGGCTCCCGAGTCTGTAGCGCGGGTCCTGGAAGAGGTTCGGGTTGACGGTGCCGATGCGGAGGCCGAGGCCGGCCGCGTGCTCGCGCAGCTCCGCGTAGTCGTCGACCGCGTCCCACGGGATGTGGACCGCGACGAACGGGGCGACGCCGGTCAGGCGGTTGACCTCGGCGGCGTCCTCGAACTTCTCGAACGTCGTCGTCGGCAGGCCGGCGGGCGGGAACGAGCCGAAGCGCGTGCCCGCGTTCGCGTAGCCCCACGACGGGGTCTCTACGCGGTGCTCCGCGAGCCGCCGCTCGACCGCGGCGACGTCGACGCCGCGCTCGCCGAGCCGTCCGGCCAGGCGCTCGTAGTCGGTGCGAGTGGTGTCATCCATCAGTGATGGTTCCTTGGGTCGGGGCGAAGGCGTGGACGGGCTCCAGGCCGGTCGCGTCGAGGAAGCGGCCGTACAGCTCGTCGAAGGGGGCGCGCGCGCTGGCGGGCAGGTAGACGTGGGGCGCGACCGAGGCGCCGACGACCTGGCGGATCTCCGACAGCGAGCCGACGCGACCCTGCGCGAGCGCCTGCGTCATCACGTTGCCGAGCGCGGTCGCCTCGACCGGGCCGGCGTGGACGGGCCGGTCGAGCACGTCGGCGGCGAGCTTGCAGAGCGTCGCGTTGCGCGCCCCGCCGCCGACGACGTGGACGACCTCGGCGCGCTGGCCGGAGGTCTGCTCGATCCGCTCCAGCACGAGCCGGTACTTGCAGGCGAGGCTCTCGAGCGCGCAGCGGATCGTCGCCGCGACGCCCTCGGGCGCCGGCTGCCTGGTCTCGGCGCAGAGCGCGGCGATCCGCGCCGGCATGTTGCCGGCGTGCAGCAGCTCGGGCGCGTCGGGGTCGATAAGCGGGCCGCCGAGCGGGACCTCAGCGGCGATTCGCTGGAGCGTGCCGTAGTCGAGCTCCTCGCCCTCGCGCGCCCAGGCGCGACGGCACTCCTGCACGAGCCAGAGCCCCATCACGTTGCGCAGCAGGCGGATCGTGCCGCCGACGCCGCCCTCGTTCGTGAGGTTCCAGCGCTGCGCCTCGGGGCTCGTGACGGGCGCGTCGAGCTCGAGGCCGAGCAGCGACCAGGTGCCGGAGGAGATGTAGGCGAAGTCGCGGCCGGCGGCCGGCACCGCGACGACCGCGGAGGCGGTGTCGTGGGAGCCGACGGCGATCACGTCGGGCGCGCTGACGAGCCCCAGCTCCCGCACCAGCGCGGGGCGCAGCGGCCCGAGCGTGGTGCCGGCGTCGACCAGCGGCGGCAGGATCCCGGCCGGCAGCCCGAGCTGCTCCATGAGGTCCCTCGCCCACTCGCCGGTGTGCACGTCGAGCAGCTGCGTCGTGCTCGCGACGGTCCGCTCGCCGGCGATCCGGCCGGTCAGCCAGTAGGACAGCAGGTCGGGGACCGTCAGCAGCGTCGCGGCCGCCTTCAGCTGCGCCGAGTCACGGTGCGCGACGAGCTGGGTGAGCGTGTTGATCGGCATGAACTGGATTCCCGTCACGCCGTAGATCTCCGCCGCCGGCACCTCCTCCAGCAGCTGCTCGAGGACGCCGTCGGTGCGGTGGTCGCGGTAGTGGAAGGGGTTGCTGAGCAGCTCGCCGTCGCCGTCGAGCAGCGCGTAGTCGCAGCCCCAGGTGTCGACGCCGATGCCGTCGAGCCGGCCGCCCGCCGCGCGCGCGGCGGCCGCGATCCCGTGGACGATCTCGCCGTAGAGACCGAGCACGTTCCAGTGCAGGCCGCTCGGCAGCCGCACCGGCTCGTTGACGAAGCGGTGGACCTCGTGCAGCTCGACGCGCCCGCCGACGACCGTGCCGAGCTGGACGCGGCCGCTCTCGGCGCCGATGTCGACCGCCGCGTAGTGGAAGGCGTGCGCGGGCCGGGCCGAGCTAGGCAAGGTGGAAGACCTCCTCCAGCGGGACCATCCCCTCGTCGGGGCGCTCGCCGAACAGCTGCGCCATCTGCGCCTGCCAGCGGTCGTTCACGGCGGTGGCGGCCATCGCGCGCTGGGCCGCGGCGAAGTCGTCGGTCTCCAGGTAGCCGACCAGCAGCCCGTCGGGGCGCAGGAAGAGCGAGTAGTTGCGCCAGCCGGCCTCGCTCAGCGCCGCGCGCATCTCCGGCCAGACGTCGGCGTGCGCCTCGCGGTAGCGGTCGTGATGCTCCGGCGGGACGTGGAGGACGAAGCAGACGCGCTGCATGCTCACGACCCCACGACGGCCAGCGGCAGCTCGAGCAGGGAAGCGATTCTGCGGATCCGCCCGAGCTGACGGCCGACGCCGAGCGCGACGTGGTGGGTCGGGCCCTCCTCGCACCAGCGGTCCATGAAGTCGGCCGGGCCGAGCGGGAAGCGCAGTCGCGAGTTCGTGTTGCCGATGCGCATCGTCGGCCCCGGGATCGACTCGCCCTCGGCCGCGATCAGCTTGAGCGAGCCGTCGGCCGTCTGCGTGACGCCGAGGATCGTGACCGGTCCGTAGCGGACCTTGAACTCGACCGAGAGGCCGGAGCCGCGCTTGCCGTGGTAGAGCGTCAGGTTGCGCAGGACCGGGCGCTCCTGCGCGATCGCGACGTGGCCGGGGCCGTCGTGGCCCATCAGCACGAACTCCTCGTCGAAGTCGAGCGCGTAGAACTCGGTGTAGGAGCCGCCCGCGCCGAGCCGGTCGAGCAGCAGCATCGCGATGTTCGTCTTCAGGTCGGCCTCGCCGGCGGTCGGGATCCCGCGCGCGGTCAGGAGCGAGTTGCCGACGATCACGCCGCCGCCGAGGCGCTCCCCCTCGTTGCCGTTCCAGCCGCGGTAGTAGTACGTGAGCGCGTTCAGCTCGAAGTCCTCGACGAGCTTGTCGAGGCCGACCGCGACGCGCGTCGACCAGTCGAGGTCGGCCGCCTCGATCGGCGCCGCGATCGGGTCGGTCGCCGGCTCGGCGTAGTCGAACAGCGCCTCGATCTCGGCCTGCTTGACGCGCGCCTCGGAGTCGGTGACGGTCGCGACGCGCGCCGCCAGGTCGTCGATCTCCAGCACCTCGACGTGCGCCTGCGTCTGGCCGTGCACCTGCGTGAAGTCGGAGTACATGTCGAGCATGCCGGCGTAGTTGTGGCCGAGGAAGCCGATCCGCGAGCGGCGCAGCGCACGCACCGCGCCGGCGGCCGCGACCCAGTCGCCGAGCTGGCCCCAGGCGCGCGCGTCGTCCTCGATCGTCCCCGTCACCGTGTGGTAGGGGATGCGGGCGCGGGTGAACGCGCCGGCCAGCTCGGGCACGCAGCAGGCGGCGCAGTTCGCGAGCCACTCGGCGGTGTCGGTGTGCTCGTAGTCGAGCGCGGCGGTCGGCTGCAGGTTGAGGATCACGACCGGGACGCGCGCGGCCTGCACGACCGGCAGCACCTGCGACGAGGTCGCGTAGGTGACGGCGTGGCAGAAGACGAGGTCGACCTGGGCGGCGGCGAACTGGTCGCCGGCGAGGCGGGCGCCCTGCGCGGTGTCGACGAGCCCGGCCGAGACGACCTCGGCGCCGAGCTCGCGCACGCGCTCCTCGACGCGCGACTGGTAGTCGCGGCAGCGCTGCTCGAGGCCGGGGAATTGGGGCCAGTACGCCTGCAGGCCGATGCCGAAGACGCCGATGCGCGGTGGGGTGGTCATGTCACTCACTGATTGAGGTTCGGCACTGCGGTGGGGCCGCCGGCGCGCGGCGACCCCACTCCGTCGAATCGATCAGATCAGAAGTTGAATCTGTCGATGTTGCTGGCGTCGAACACGGTCGGCGGTCCGAGGACGACCTCGCCGTTCGCGCCGATTCTGCGCTCGCCGAGTCTGCCGGCTCTGAACGTCTCGCCCTGGGCGCCCGTGATCTGGCCCGAGACGAGCGCCGCCGCGGCGTAGCCGCCGAGGTAGCCGACGTCCTCGGGGTTCCAGAGCGCGAACTCCTGGACCGTTCCGTCCTTGATGAACTTGCGCATCTGGTTCGGCGTGCCGAGACCGGTCAGTCTGACCTGACCCTTCTTCGGCGACGTCGAGAGATAGCGCGCGGCGGCCGCGATGCCGACCGTCGTCGGAGAGATGATGCCTCTCAGGTTCGGGTAGGCGGAGAGCAGGCCCTGCGTCTGCTGGAACGAGAGCTGGTCGTCGTCGTTGCCGTAGGCGACCTTCACGAGCTGCATGCCTCTGTATCTCGGCTGGCTCAGCTCGTCTCTCATGTATCTGATCCAGGCGTTCTGGTTCGTCGCGTTGGCGGTCGCGCTGAGGATCGCCACCTGGCCTCTGTAGCCGATCTCTCTCCCCAGGATGTCGACCTCGGAGCGGCCGATCTGCTCCGTCGAGGCCTGGTTGATGAACACCTTGCGCGCGTCAGGAGCGACGTCGGAGTCCTGCGAGACGACGCCGATCCCTCTCGAGATCGCCTGCTTGAGGACCGGCGCGACGGCGTTCGGGTCGTTGCCGGCGAGCACGATCGCGTCGGGCTTCGTCTGGATGATCGACTGCAGGAGCGGCACCTGCGACGAGGCGCCGGCGTCGGTCGGGCCCTTGATCGAGGCCGACCCGCCGATCTCTCTGATCGCCTCGACGGTCCCTCTGTCCTCCGTCTCCTCGTACGGGTTGCCCAGCTGCTTCGGCATGACGACGACCGTCATGCCCTTCTTGTACGGGGCGCTGGGGTTCGCCTTGCCGCTGCTGTCGCTGGCGGTGCTCGACGAACCGGACGAACCGCCGCTTGAACTGCTGGTGCTGTTCTTCGTGTCGCCGCACGCGGCGACGAAGATGGCGAGCGCGATGGCCAGTGCGGCGGCCAGGAGCGCCCGCGAACGGCGGAACAGACTCATTCCTCCTCCTCCTTGTGACGCGGCCCGATGGTGGTGAGTTCGGCGCGCGCAGGCCGCAGCGCGCGCGTTCGCGTCCCCGCATGCGCGCGGTACTCGCGCAGACGGGTGACGAGGTTGGGGACCAGCACAGAGCCGACGAGCAGAACCCCGTCGACGATCTGGATCCAGTACGACGAGACGTTCGGCGCCAGCGTCAGCGCCTTCTGGATCGCGCCCAGCAGGATCAGCGCCAGGACGACACCTCCCAGGCGGCCTCTGCCGCCGAAGATCGAGACGCCTCCGAGCACGACCGCCGCGACCACGGTCAGCTCGAAGCCGGTGCCGATGTCGGCCGAGGCGGTCGACTGCCGCAGCGTCATCTCGATCCCCGCGAGCGAGGAGACGAAGCCCGACATCACGAACAGGAGCATTCTCGTGCGCTTCACGCGCACGCCCGAGAAGCGCGCGGCCTCCTCGTTCGCCCCGACCGCGAAGACGGTGCGGCCGAACGGCGTGTAGTGCAACAGGACGCCGAACAGCACGGCGAGGACCGCGAACAGGATCAGGACGTTCGGGATCCAGCCGTCGCCGCCGCCGATCACGCCGAAGGCGCGGTCGGTCCAGGTCGCCGGGAAGCTCGTGACCGACTGGTCGCCGAGCACCACGAACGCGAGCCCGCGGAAGAGCCCCATCGTCCCGATCGTGACCGCCAGCGACGGCAGCCCGAGGCGCGTGACGAGGAAGCCGTTGAAGGCGCCGCAGGCGATCCCGACGGCGAGGCAGATCGGGAAGATCGCCTCGATCGGCAGGCCCGCGTTCCAGAGCTTGCCCATCACGGCGCTGGAGAGCCCGAGCACGGAGGCGATCGAGAGGTCGATCTCGGCCGCGACGATCACGAGCGTCAGCGGCAGCGCCATCAGCGCCACCTCGATCATGTCGAACGTCGTCGTCGTGATCGAGTCGGTCGTGAGGAACTCGCCCGACAGCTGCGAGCCGACGATGCACGCGACCACGATCAGGAACGCGATCAGCGTCTCCCAGCTGCGCAGGCGCGTCAGCAGCGACGTGCCCGAGCCCTCCGAGGCGCCCGTGCTCGCGGGCGAGTCCGGCGCGTTGCCGGGGGTGGCGGTGGCGAGCTCAGGCGGCACGGGCGGCACTCCTCTGTCGCAGGGCGGCGTCGAGGCGCAGCCCGATGAAGCGGTCGAAGGCGATCGCGATCAGCAGCAGCGCGCCGACGGCGGCCTGCTGCCAGAACGAGTCGATCTTCAGGACGATCAGCGCCGAGGTGATGCAGCCCAGCAGCAGCGCGCCGAGCGCGGCGCCGTAGACCGACCCGACGCCGCCGTTGATCGCGACGCCGCCGACGACGGCGGCCGAGATCACGGTCAGCTCGTAGCCGTTGCCGGCGGTCGCGTCGACGGTCCCGAAGCGGGAGGCGAACAGCACCCCGGCGACGCCGGCGAGCGCGCCGCTGGTGACGAACGCGGCGACGACGCGACGGCTCGTGCGGATGCCGGCGAGTCGCGCCGCCTCCTCGTTCGAGCCGATCGCGTACAGCTCGCGACCGGAGCGGAAGTTGCGCAGCGCGAGCCCGACCGCGATCACGACGACGAGCGCGATGATCGCGATCGTCGGCACGTCGAGCACGGTGCCGGTGCCGATCTTGAGGAAGCTGTCCGGCAGCGACTCGGCGTTGATCTGCGCGCCGCCCGTCAGCAGGAACGCGAGCCCGCGGAAGGCGTAGAGCGTCCCGAGCGTGACGACGAGCGCGGGGACTCTGCCGTACGTCACGAGGAAGCCGTTGAGCAGGCCGCAGGCGCCGCCGACGAGGATCCCGAGCACGAACGCGACGATCATCGGGCTGCCGTGCGAGAGCAGGTCGGCGCTGATGTAGGCCGACAGCCCGAGCACGGAGCCGACCGACAGGTCGACGTTCCGCGTCACCAGGACGAGCGTCTGCCCGGCCGCCATCACGGCGTAGATCGAGGCGTTGCGCGCCAGGTCCTGCAGCGAGCCGAGATGGATGAAGCGGGGCTCGATCGCCGCCGTGACGCCGATCAGCAGCAGCAGCGCGAGCACGATGCCCAGCTCGCGGACGCGGAAGACGGTCTCGCTCAGTCGTCGCGCGCGGTCCTGCGAGCCGGCGTCGACGGGCGGAGCCGAAGCACTCATGTGGCGACCTCCTGGGTCTGTCCGCTCATGGCGCGCACGATGCGCTCCTCGTCGGCCTCGGCACGGGTGAAGTGACCGGTCAGGCGACCCTCGTGCATCACGAGCACGCGGTCAGCCATGCCGAGCACCTCGGGCAGCTCGGACGAGATCATCAGGACCGCGAGGCCCTCGCCCGCGAGCTGCGAGATCAGGCGGTGGACCTCGGCCTTGGTGCCGACGTCGATGCCGCGGGTCGGCTCGTCGACGATCAGCAGTCTCGGCTGCGTCGCGAGCCACTTCGCCAGCACGACCTTCTGCTGGTTGCCGCCGGAGAGGCGGCCGACCGGGTCGTCGAGGCGGTGGTACTTGAGCTGCAGGCGCGTGCCCCACTCGGTCGCGAGCGCCCGCTCGCTGGCGGCGCGGATGATCCCGAGGTGCGCGAGCGCGCGCGTGCGGGTCATCGTCGCGTTGCGCGCGATCGAGAGGTCCATCACGAGGCCCTGCTGGCGCCGGTCCTCCGGCACGAAGCCGATGCCGGCGCGCATCGCCGCGTTCGGGCGGCCGTTGTGAATCGGTCTGCCGAGCAGCTCGACGGAGCCGCCGTCCCAGCGGTCGATCCCGAAGATCGCTCGCGCGACCTCGCTGCGACCGGCGCCGACGAGCCCGGCGAGCGCCACGATCTCTCCCGCTCTGACCTCGAACGAGATGTCGGTGAAGACGCCCTCGCGCGTGAGGCGCTCGACCTTCAGCACCTGGGAGCCGACGCTCGCCGTCTCCTTCGGGAAAAGCGCGTCGAGGTCGCGGCCGACCATCTGGCGCACGAGGTCGTCACTGGTGAGGCCGGCGAGCGGCCCGTCGAAGGTGACGGCGCCGTCGCGCATCACGGTGACGGTGTCGCAGATCGCGAACACCTCCTCGAGCCGGTGCGAGATGAACATCAGCGCCGCGCCGCGCTCTCTCAGCGTCCGCACGACGCCGAACAGGCGGTCGACCTCGGCGCCCGAGAGCGCCGCCGTCGGCTCGTCCATGATCAGCACGCGCGCCTCGAACGAGAGCGCCTTCGCGATCTCGACGATCTGCTGGTCGGCGATCGAGAGGCCGCGCACGGGACGCTCGGCGTCGAGCTCGACGCCGAGCCGCGCGAACAGCTCGTTGACCTGATCGTGCATCGCCTTGCGGTCGATGCGGCGGCCGGAGGCGAGCGGCTGGCGGCCCATGAAGACGTTCTCCGCGACCGACAGGTCGGGGAAGAGCGTGGGCTCCTGGTAGATGATCGCGACGCCCGCGTCGCGGGCGTCGAGCGGGCCGTGGAAGGCGACGGCGGCGCCGTCGACCTTGACGGTCCCCTCGTCGGGCCGGTAGACGCCGGCGAGCATCTTCACGAGCGTCGACTTGCCGGCGCCGTTCTCGCCCATCAGGGCGTGGACCTCGCCGGCGCGCAGCTCGAGCGTCGCCTCGCGCAGCGCGTGGACGGCGCCGAAGGACTTGCTGGCGCCCGCCAGCGCGAGCACCGGGATCTCTGTCGTCGTGACGCTCACGACTTTCTCTCCTCCTCTGCCTGGACGGGCCGTACGCGGATGCCGGCGGCGCGCATCGCGGCGACGTCGTCGCTCGCGGCGCCGGCGGCGAGGACGCACGCGAGCTGGTCGGCGTTCGTGATCGCGGCAAGGCCGCGGGCCCGCAGCTTGGAGCCGTCGAGCAGGACGGTCGCCTCCTCGGCGCGGCTGATCATCGCCCGCTTGACCTCGGCTTCGAGCGGGTCGGCGTCGGTCAAGATGCCGTCGGCGGTGAGGCCCTTGACGCTCAGGAAGACCTTGTCGGCGAAGTGCTCCAGCACCGTGCGGACGGCGTGCGGACCGACGAACGAGCGCGTCAGCCGGCGCATCGAGCCGCCGATGCCGATCAGCTCGACGTTGCCCTCGGCGGAGCTGACCAGCTCCATCACCGGTATCGAGTTGGTGACGATCGTGAGCGGGACGCGCTTCTCGACGATCGCTCTGGCGGTGAACCAGGCGGTCGAGGAGGAGTCGATGTAGACGGTCTCGTGCGGAGCGACGAGCGCGGCCGCGGCGACCGCGAGCGCCTCCTTCAGGGCGACGTCGATCCCGAGCCGGTGCTGAAAGGAGTCCTCGTGCGCGGCGACGCCGGGCACGACCGCGCCGCCGTGCGTCCGGCGGGCGATGCCCTGCCGTTCGAGCTCGGCGAGATCGCGGCGCGCGGTCATCGACGACACGCCGAACTGCTGCTCCAGAAGCGCGACGGTGACCTCACCGTCGTGATGGAGCATGTCGGCGATCGCACGCCGACGTGACGCAGCCATCATCGGCCGGCCGTTTGTGCTGGTCTGTTCGTTTGGACCCATCTCTCTCTCCAAATGGACAAAAGCAATCAGATCACAAATCACAAACGCACGTCAAGTCGAGTAGGTTTCGGGCCGTCGCAGAAGGGATAGGAGAGTTCGCCGTGCGCATCGCGCTGTTCATCACGTGCTTCAACGACACGCTGTTCCCGGGCACCGGCCGGGCGGTCGTCTCCGTGCTCGAACGCCTCGGGCACGAGGTCACGTTTCCGCTCGAGCAGACCTGCTGTGGCCAGATGCACTTCAATTCTGGCTATAAGGAAGAGGCAATTCCGCTGGTGCGTCGCTTCGCCCGCGTCTTCGCCGACGAGGAGGTCGTCGTCTCCCCCTCCGGCTCGTGCGTCGCGATGGTCCGCGACCACTATCCGCGGCTCGCCGACGAGCTCGGCGACGCCGCTCTGGCGCGTGAGGTGCGCGCGATCGCAGCGCGCACGTTCGAACTCTCGGAGCTGCTGGTCGACCACCTCGGCGTGGAGGACGTCGGCGCCTACTACCCGCACCGCGTCACCTACCACCCGAGCTGCCACGCGCTGCGAATGCTGCACGTCGGCGACCGGCCGCTGCGGCTGCTGCGGGCGGTGCGCGGGATCGACCTCGTCGAGCTGCCGCAGGCGGAGCAGTGCTGCGGCTTCGGCGGCACGTTCGCGATCAAGAACGCCGACACCTCGATCGCGATGCTGACCGACAAGCTGCGCGCCGTGCTCGACACGCGCGCCGAGGTCTGCACCGCGGCCGACAACTCCTGCCTGATGCACATCGGCGGCGGCCTCTCGCGTCAGGAGGCGGGCGTGCGGACGGTCCACCTGGCGGAGATCCTGGCCTCGACCGAGGCCCAGCCGGCGGCGCTCGCATGACCGTCTCGTGGCCCGGTGCGCAGGCGTTCCCGGCCGCCGCGCACGACGCGATCGGCGACGCGCAGCTGCGCCGCAACCTGCGCAAGGCGACGACGACGATCCGCGAGAAGCGGGAGGACGTCGTCGCGGAGCTGCCCGACTGGGAGGAGCTGCGCGAGGCCGGGCGGGCGCTCAAGGAGCGAACGCTGCGCCACCTCGACGAGCACCTGCTGACGCTGGAGGCGTCGGTCGTCCGTGCAGGCGGGCAGGTCCACTGGGCGGCCGACGCGGCGGAGGCGAACCGGATCGTGACCGAGCTGGTGCGGGCGACCGGCGAGACGAGCGTGGTGAAGGTGAAGTCGATGGCGACGGCCGAGATCGGCTTGAACGACGCGCTGGCGGCGGCCGGGATCGAGGCGCTGGAGACCGACCTGGCGGAGTTGATCGTGCAGCTCGGCGACGACCGCCCGTCGCACATCCTGGTGCCGGCGATCCACAGAAACCGCGCCGAGATCCGCGACCTCTTCCGCCGCACGATCGGCCCGGACGACCTCGGCGACGACCCCCGCGAGCTGACCGAGGCGGCGCGCCGCTTCCTGCGCTCCCGCTTCCTCGGCGCGAA
>JAATFK010000389.1 GCA_015655225.1 Solirubrobacterales bacterium
GAGCCCGTCCGCTGGCCGGAGCCGGCCGATCTCCCGATCGTTCAGCAATGAACGATCCGGGGTGGGATTGCCGTTGGTCCAGCGCTGCTCGATGATCGGCCGACGATGGCGCGTCAATCGACAGTTCACCCGATCGCGCGCGCCCTCGAGCGTCTCCCGCCCGTGCCGCGAGCCGCGGCCGAGCGGGCGACCACGACCGCCGCACGCACGGCGGTCGCGGACGGCATCGTCGACCCGCGGCGCGCGCCCACGACCGCGCGCCGGCTCTCCCCGGAGCAGGGCTTTCCCCCTCCCGCACGACGGCGCGCGCCGCCAGCGACGCGCCAGCCGCGCGGGGGCGCCCACGACGTCGGCGTGCTCGCTGCCCTCCGCGATCCCGATCGCGCGCGCGGACCGGCGACCGGTCCGTGGCGGTGCTGGCCGGCACCGCCGCGGGCGCGGGTCGCGACGCGCCGTCGAGCTGGCGCGAGCGCGCGTCAGCTCGACGCGCGGTCGCTCACGTCAGGCGTGAGAGGAGCGCGCGCGTGACGCCGATCACGAGCTCGCGGTCGTGCGTCAGCACGAAGCGGAAGCGGCGCTCGTCGTCGTCGGCCGCGTCGTCGCCGAGGTCCTGTGCGACGAGCGCGGCGGCGAAGTGCGGGGCGAGCACGCTCACGCACCACTCCGTGCGGAGCGGGTCGTCGGCCGCGAGGTCGGTCCCGTGCACGCCGTTGGCCGGCGTCTCGGCGATCCCCGCGCCGAGGACGCCGACGAGCGCGGCGTCGGCGACCAGGTCGCGGTAGCGGGAGCGGACGCGGCCCTCGAAGCTGCCGCTCGCGCCGAAGGCGCCGAGCACGATCGCGCCCGGTCCGAGCGTGCGGGCGCGGCGCTCGAGGTGGCGGCTGATCGCCGCCAGCCTCGGGGTGCGCGCCTCCCGCGGCTCGCGCGCCGCGCTCACGAGCGCCCACGGGGTCTGACCGGCGGGCGCGGCGGCGCCGCGGTCGGCCGGGCCGAGCCCGCTCGGGCGGCACGTGCCGCAGCTGTCGGGAAGCGCCGCCGGGCGGCCCCAGAGCCAGCCCTGGCCGAGCGTCGCGCCGAGGCCGCGCGCGACCTCCAGCTGCGCCTCGGTCTCGATCCCCTCCGCGACGATCGCCGCGCCGGTGCGCTCCTGCTCGGCCCAGGCGGCGGTCACGACCTCCGCGAAGGCGGGACGGTCGGCGACGGCGGGGCCGGCGAGCCGCAGGTCGAGCTTGATCACGTCGGGCGCGACGAGCCCCAGCAGCGCGAGCGAGCCGTGGTCGCTGCCGACGTCGTCGAGCACGACCGTCCAGCCGCGCTCCCGGCAGGCGGCGGCCGCGCGGACCAGCTCGGCCGGGCGCGAGCGCAGCGCCGTCGCGGGCAGCTCGACCGCGAGCGAGAGCCGCTCCTCGGCGCGTCTCCAGAGCTCGGGGGAGCTGGCGCGGTCGGTCTCCGAGACGCTGCCGAGCGCCTCCGGCTCGACGTTGACGAAGAGCGTCGCGGCGGCGTCGAGGCCGGCGTCGAGCGCGCCCGAGACGGCCGCCAGGCGGCACTCCCAGTCGACCTGCTCGACGAGCCCGGCGCGGCGGGCGGCGCCGAGCAGCGCGTCGGGGCGCTCCAGCTCGCCGCCGCGCGGCCCGCGCGCGAGCGCCTCGTAGCCGACGACCTCGCCGCTCGCCAGCTCGACGACCGGTTGGTAGACGGCGCTGACGAGCCCCTCGCTCGTGCGCTCGCCGCGCTCGCCGGAAACGGTGCCGGTCCCCATACGCGGGGGATCGACCCCGCGACGCGGTTCTTTAGCCCGCCGGCGAGGCGACGGCCGCCGCGCCGCGCAGGGCGGCGGCCGCGGCGGCGAGGCGCGCGAGCGCGTAGGCGAGCACCATGAAGCCGGCGATCGCCGCGCCCGCGGCGACCTGCACGTAGTAGGAGAGGTAGAGGCCGGCGACGCCCGCGACGATCGCGATCGCGACGGCGGTCGCCATCATCGGCAGCAGCCGCCGCGCGAGCAGCCGCGCCGCCGCCGAGGGCGCCACCAGGACCGCGACCACGAGCAGGTTCCCGAGCCCCTGGACGGCGACCAGCACCGCGAGCGCGAGCAGCACCAGCAGGACCGCGTCGGCGAGCAGCGGCGAGGCGCCCAGCGAGCCCGCCGAGAGGCGGTCGAAGCCGACCGCCAGGAGCCGCCAGTGGAGCGCCCAGAGGGTCGCGAGCACGACCGCGACGAGCGCCGCGCCCGCCACCAGGTCGCCCGCGCTGGTCCCGAGCACGTCGCCGAACAGGAGCCCCTCGATGCCGGGCGGCGAGTCGGGCGAGAGCGCCAGCAGCACGCCGAGCCCGAACAGCGTCGTGACGACGACCGCGACGGCGTTGTCGCGGCCGATCCCGGGCACCCGCCCGGCGAGTGCGACCGCGAGCG
This sequence comes from Solirubrobacterales bacterium, assembly GCA_015655225.1. Lineage (GTDB taxonomy): Bacteria > Actinomycetota > Thermoleophilia > Solirubrobacterales > Solirubrobacteraceae > Conexibacter. The sequence goes on from JAATFK010000389.1 coordinate 2,414, forward strand.
CGGCGACGAGGATCCCGGCCGCCCCGCCGAGGAGCAGCGGCAGGCCGGTCAGCGCCGCCAGCACGAGCCCAGGGAACATCCCGTGCGCGAGTGACTCGGCGCCGTAGGACAGCTCCGCGAGGACGATCCAGCAGCCGAGCGCCCCGCCGACGAGCCCCAGCAGGACGACCTCCAGCAGCGCCCGCTGCATGATCCCGTCGCGCCAGGGGTCCCCGAGCGTGTGCAGGACGCTCGCGAGCGCGATCACGCGCCGTGCTCGTGGTCGCAGTGATGCGGCGGCAGCAGCGCGAGCGCCTCGCCGCCGTGCCCGTCGGGCAGCGTCACGATCGCACCGCCGTAGGTCGCCGCCAGCACCTCGCGGGTGAGCGTCTGCCCGGGCGCGCCGAAGGCGACCTGGCGGCGGTTGAGGCAGAGGACGCGGTCCCAGGCGCGCGCCTGCTCGACGTCGTGGGTCGCGATCACGACGCCGCGCCCCTCCCCCGCCAGCTCTCCGAGCAGCGCCTCCAGCCGCTCCGCGCTGGCCGAGTCGAGGCCGGTGAACGGCTCGTCGAGCAGCACGATGCCGGCGTCCTGCACGAGCGCGCGCGCGACGAGCACGCGCTGGCGCTGGCCGCCCGACAGCTCCCCGAAGGTCCGCTCCGCCAGCTCCTCCAGCCCGACGCGGCCGAGCGCGGCGCGCGCCCGGCGGCGCTCGGTCCGCCCCGGCCGCTTCCACCACGGCCGGCCCGCGATCGTCCCCATCAGCGCGACGTCGAGGGCGGAGACGGGGAAGTCGAGCCGCGAGCGCTCGGTCTGGGGGACGGTCCCGCAGCGGGCCGCGACCGTCAGCTCGCCGGCGAGCGGCCGCAGCTCGCCCAGCAGGGCGCGGAAGAGCGTGGTCTTGCCGCCGCCGTTCGGTCCCAGCACGCCGATCCGCTCGCCGCCCGAGAGGGTGAAGTCGACGCCCGTGAGGACGGGCGCGGCGCCGTAGCCGACCGCGAGGCCGCGGGCGGCGACGAGCACGCTCATCCGCCGCTCCCGAACGTCGGCGCGGCGACGGCGGACCCGGCCCCGGCCTCGCCGCCGGCCGGCCGGCGCAGCAGCGGGACGCCGACGCGCACGAGCGCCGCGAGCACGAAGACGGCGCCCGCGATCACCGCGATCGTGGCGCCGGGCGGGGCGTTCGTCTCGCACGAGAGCCAGAGGCCGGCGGCGCACTCGACCGCCGCGAGCGCCCCGGTGCCGAGCTGCCACGAGGTCATCCGCGTCGTGCCGAGGCGCACCGTCGCGGCCGGGACGACGAGCAGCGCGGTCGAGAGCAGCGCGCCGACCGCCGAGAGCGTCGCGACCGCCGCCAGCGCGACGAGCACGAGCAGGACCGCGTCGGGCGCCGGCGAGCGGACCCCGAGCGCGCGCGCCGCGGTCGCGTCGAAGCCGACCGCCAGCCAGCGGCGGCCGAGGACGACGGTCGCGAGCAGCGCCAGCAGCGCGACGACGATCGCGAGCCGGATGTCGGCCGGGCCGATCGCGAGCAGGCTCCCGAACAGCAGCTGCTCCACGTCGGAGCCGGAGTGGAAGACGTCGGAGGCGAGGATGATCCCGATCGCGAGCGCGCCCACCAGCACGAGCGCGGTGAGACTGTCGTGGCCGCTGCGCCCACGGGCCGAGAGGCGCCCGACGAGGAGCGCGAACAGCAGCGCGACGCCGAACGCCCCGAGCGTCGCCGAGAAGCCGAGGCCGTCGGCCAGCACGAGGCCCGGGAAGGCCGCCGCCGCGACGCCGTGGGCGTAGAAGGCGAGGCCGCGCAGGACGATCCAGGTGCCGAGCGCGCCGGCCGCGATCGCCAGCACCAGCACCTCGACGAGGGCCCGCTGGACGAAGGGGAGCTGGAAGGCGTCGAGCATCATGTCCGAGCATAATGGGACCGAGTCCAAATCCGCGTGCGCTTCGCTACGATCGTGGTCGATGAGCACGTCTCCGAGCGACACCCCGACGCGGTCCTGGCACGACCACACGCTCGCCACGCTGGCCGCCGCCGGCTACCGCAAGGGCGGCGCCCGCAACGCGGTCGTCGAGCTGCTGGAGCATCAGACGTGCGCGCTGACGGCGCAGGAGATCGACGACGGCCTGCGCGGTCAGGGCAGAGCGGTCGGCCGCGCGAGCGTCTACCGGATCCTCGAGATGCTGACCGAGCTGAAGCTCGTGACGCGGATCGACGTGGGACAGGGCGTCGCGCGCTACGAGCGCCACCAGCCCGACGGCGACCACCATCACCACCTCGTCTGCGACGACTGCGGCACGATCGAGCCGTTCGAGGACCCGACGCTGGAGCAGGCGATCGAACGCGTCTCCAGCAGACTCAGCTTCGCGGTGGACGAGCACGACGTCGTCCTGCACGGTTCGTGCAGAGACTGCCGCGCGAGCTAGCGGAGGGGCACGGGTGCCAGCGCCTGCCGTCTCCGTCGGCGATAGCGTTCGGCTCGGTGAGGAGCAACCACAGATGCGGAAGCCGCGACCTCTTCTACAGAGTGCGACAGCAGGACGCCGCGACTACGTCCGGCTTCGCTGCCTGCCAGCAGGCCGTGGCCACCCGGTGGACGCGACGTGAAGAGCGGCCACGCCACGCGGCGTGGCCTGCCACGAGTTGTGACTCCCCGTCCTCCTCTTGCGGGCGAGGCCGGCGTCGCCAAGCCGTCGCCCGGCCCGACTCACCTGCGTCTTGCCCGTGCCCAATTCTTGACCGATGTCCTCGTTGCTGCAACCCGGGTGGTCGACGATGTAGCTCAGAACGTCGTGAGGCAGCGTATCGGGCGAGATCTCGGCCAGGATGGCCAGGGGAACCATGCGCTCCAGCGCCATGCTCGCGACGTTGTGGAGCCCGCGCAACTCACCGTGCGCCTCGCTTATCTCGGGATCCCTGGTGCCAGCAGCTGCCCAGAGCACGAGCAGGCGATGAAGCCCTTCGACCCCGTGGCGCAGGGTGTAGTCGTCGTGTTCCATGATCGCATCGACGATCAACAGACGAAGCGCCTCGAGGTCGCCTTCGGCGTCGGCACCGCGTGGAGCCTCGAGCTCGGCGAGCACCAAGGCGACCTGCTCCTGGCGCCCGCTTCGGCTTCCGAGGCGTTCATTCCGTTCGGTGAAGAGTTCCGTGTCCATTGGCTCGTGCCCGCCCCCTGGTTCCTGACCCTACCCTGTGTCAACTTCTAGTCAACCCTATCAATCGGATCCGGCCGACCTTTTCTTGAGGCTCTATGCCGAATTCGACTCCGTCGTTGCCGCAGAGCGCGCTGACGAATGGGCGGAC
>JAATFK010000391.1 GCA_015655225.1 Solirubrobacterales bacterium
CGCCGGCTCGCCGGCGTATCTCGACCGGCTCGGGGAGGACGACCGCGCGCGGGTCGTCGCGCTGCGGGGATGGCTGCCGGAGGAGCGCCGCCGCGCGCCGCGCCACGGGCTCGAGGCGCTGCTCGACCGGGTGCTCGCGCGGACCGGCTACGACACCACGATGCTGGCGCTGCCGGGGGGCGCGCGACGGCTCGCGAACGTGCGCAAGCTGATGCGGCTCGCGCGCGAGCACGAGGCGGAGCACGGGCGGGACCTGCGGGGGTTCGTGGACGTCGTGGCGGGCGCCGTCGACAGCGGCAGCGACGACCGCGAGAGCGAGGCGCCGGTCGAGGGCGAGGCGCTCGACGCGGTGCGGCTGATGACGATCCACCGCGCGAAGGGGCTGGAGTTCCCGGTCGTCTGCGTCGCCGACCTCGGCCGCGAGTCGCCGCGCGCCGGACGCGACCTGATCCGCGTCGGCCGCGACGGCCGCGTCGGGATCAGACTGAGAGCGCTCGACGGCGGCAGAGGCCGTCCCGCGCTCGCCTACCGGGCGATCGGCGAGGAGCGCGCGCGGGCCGACGGGGAGGAGGAGGCGCGCCTCTTCTACGTCGCGATGACGCGAGCGCGCGAGCAGCTGATCCTGAGCGGAGCGGTCGCCTGCGACCCGTGGCCGACGGCGAAGCCGGGCGCCGCGCCGCTGACCTGGATCGCCCCCGCGTTCATCCCCGACATCGGTTCGCGGGCCGCGCCGGACGCCACGCCCGAAGGCATCGCCGGGCACGATGGCATCGCGGTGGCGTACACGGTGAACCGGCCGTCGGGGAGCGGGGCGGCGGCGGAGCCGGGCGCTGAGAGCGGGCCGGCGGCGCTCGGGGAGCCGGCGGCGCCGGGAGAGCCGGCGGCGCCGGGGGAGCCCGCCGCACCCGGCCAGCCCGCGCCGGCGCCGCAGCTGCCCGCGCCCGCCACGCCGCCCGCGCCCACGGCCGCCACGCCGCTCGCGTCCGCGCCGCCACCACCCCCAACAGCCCCCGCCGCTCGCCCCGCGCCACCCGTCGCGACGCTCTCCTACACGAGCCTGGAGGAGCACGCTCGCTGCGGCTACCGCTTCTACCTGGAACGGGTTCTCGGGCTGCCGGAGTCCGAGCAGGCCCGCGAGCCGGCCTCGACCGGCCACCACGGCACCGGCCGCCGCCCCGGCGGCCTAGACGGCGCCCTGCGCGGCACGATCGTCCATGCGCTCCTGGAGCGGATCGACCTCGCCCGCCCGCAGCCCCCGACCCCCGACCAGATCGCCGCAGCCGCCGCCCGCGCCGGCGCCCCGAGCCCCCTCGACGCGGCCGACCAGGCCGACGTCGCCGCCCTCGTCGACCGCTTCCTCGCCAGCGCCCTGCGCCAGCGGCTCGCGGCCGCCGCCTCGGTCCGCCGCGAGCAGCCCTTCGCCTTCGCGCTTGAGGCGCCCGCTGCCGCCACGGCGATCCCGCTGACCGGCGTCCTCGACGTGGTCGGTCGCGAGGGCACCCGCACCCTGATCGTCGACTACAAGACCGACCGCCTCGGCGACGCCGACCCCGGCGAGCTGGTCGCCCGCTCCTACGGACTCCAGCGCGCCGCCTACGCCCTCGCCGCCCTGCGCGCCGGGGCCACCGAGGTGGAGGTCGTCCACTGCTTCCTCGAACGGCCGGAGGCGGTCGTCAGCGCGACCTATCGCAGCCAGGACGACGCGGCCCTCGCCGCCCTCCTCGGCGCCCGCGCCGACGCCGTCCTCGCCCGCTCCTTCGCCGTCACCGAGACCCCCGGCCCCCGCGTCTGCGACGGTTGCCCCGGTCGCGGCTCGCTCTGCTCCTGGCCCCTGGAGGCGACGCGCACGAGCACCCCGCCGCTCGTCCCCGACCCCGACGAGGGCCGCCTCTTCTAGGCGCTCGCCGTCGCCTCGACCAGCCGGTCGCGCAGGAGCGCGAAGCCGAGGCCGGCGGAGACGATCCGCAGCAGCTGCCGGGCGTCGGCGTCCAGCTCCCGCAGCTCGTCGAAGACCAGCAGCAGCACGCCGAGCGTCTCGCCGAGCACCGCGATCGGGACCGCCAGGCAGTACAGGCTGCTCGGCATCCCGAACGCTCGCCCGCTGACGGACGAGAGCCACCCCGGCTCGCTCGCCCGCAGCAGCCCGCCGAGGTCCTGATAGCCGGCCACCGGCACCATCCGCGGCCCGAGCAGCCCGCGGCTGGAGCTGCCGAGCGCCAGCTCGCCCGCCATGTAGACGGCGATCCCCGCGTCCACCGCCCCGAGTCGTCTCACGAGCGTGTCGGAGGTCGACGCGATCACGGCGTCGGCGGCCTCCTCCTGGAAGCGCTCGGCGATCGCGGCCGCGAGCCCGAGCGCCCGCCCCTGGCGCTGCTCACGGCCGCGCACGCGCAGCAGCTCCGCCTGCAGCTCGCCCAGCTCGCGCCGTGCCTCCAGCTCGCGCGGGTGCTCGACGCCGACGATCGCGACGGTCGGCGGCTCACCCGCCGCGACGGGGAGCCGGTAGGCGATCGAGCGCGCGGTCGGCCCGTCGCCGGCCCACGCCGGATGGCTGCATTCGAGCAGCGGCGTGGCGGTCGCGAAGAGCGTCCGCAGCGACCGCTCCAGCTCGCTGCCGGCGAACCACCCCAGCGACGTGAGCGGCTGACCGGGCGCGAGCACGTCCGGCCCGGCCGTCAGCGCCCGCGCCGGCGCGTTGGCGAGGCGGCAGACGAGCGGCTCGGGACCCCCGACCAGCACGACCGGCATCGGCGCCGCCACCGTCACCCCCGCGAGCGTCTCGACCGAGACCGCGCTCACCGGCGCCTCGCCCGCCTCGGCGATCGCCCGCGGCAGCGGCATTCCCTCCTCGGCCGCGCGGCGGACCGCGACGACCAGCACCG
>JAATFK010000647.1 GCA_015655225.1 Solirubrobacterales bacterium
CGGGGCCAACTCGGGCGACCCCGGGCTGCTGACGGCGCGGGCGCTCGAGCTGATCGCCGAGGCCGACGTGATCCTCCACGACCGGCTGATCCCGGCGACCGCGCTCGACGGCGCGCGCGCTGACGCCGAGCTGGTCTACGTCGGCAAGGAGGGCCGCGGGCCGTCGATGCCGCAGGAGGAGATCGACCGCCTGCTGGTCGAGCACGGCTCCACCGGCAAGCGCGTCGTGCGGCTCAAGGGCGGCGACCCGTTCGTCTTCGGTCGCGGCGGCGAGGAGGCGCTCGTGCTGCGCGCCGCCGGGATCCCGTTCGAGGTCGTGCCGGGCGTCACGTCGGGCGTCGCCGCGCCCGCCTACGCCGGCATCCCGGTCACCCACCGTGACCGTGCGAGCGCGGTCGCGCTGATCACCGGCCACGAGGACCCGGCGAAGCCCGAGTCGGCGATCGACTGGCCGGCGCTCGCCAAGTTCCCCGGGACGCTCGTCTTCTACATGGGCGTCAGACAGCTGCCGCGGATCACCGAGCAGCTGATCGCCGGCGGGAGGCCCGCCGAGCAGCCGGCGGCCGTGATCGAGCGCGGCACGCTGCCCGGCCAGCGGACCGTCGTCGCGACGATCGGGACGATCGCCGAGGTCGCCGCGGCGGCCGCGATCAGACCGCCGTCGATCACCGTGATCGGCGCGGTCGCGGGACTGCGCGACGAGGGGCTGCGCTGGTTCGAGGACCGGCCGCTGGCGGGCCGCAGCGTCGCCGTCACGCGTGCGCGGGCGCAGGCGAGCGGGCTCGCCGCGCGACTGCGCGCGCTCGGCGCCAAGGTGGTCGAGACGCCCGCGATCCGGACGGTCACGCTGGAGGGCGATCCGGTCGACCCGCGCGGCTACGACCTCGTCTGCCTCACGAGCCCCAACGGCGTGCACGCGCTGTTCGAGCGGATGGCCGCCGGCGGCCTCGACGCGCGGGCGCTGCACGGCGCGCACGTCGCCGCGATCGGGCCCGGCACCGCGCGGGCGCTGCGCGAGCACGGCGTGATCGCCGACGTGGTGCCGGAGCAGTTCGTCGCCGAGTCGCTCGTCTCCGCGCTCGCTGACCTGCCGGTCGCGCGGGCGCTGGTGGCGCGCGCGAAGGTTGCGCGCGACGTGCTGCCCGACGCGCTGCGCGCGCGGGGCGCTTCGGTGGACGTCGTGGACCTCTACGAGACGGTCGCCGAGCAGCTCTCCGAGCGGGAGCTGGCGGCCGCGCGGGCGGCCGACTACGTCACCTTCACCTCCTCCTCGACGGTGCGCTTCCTGCTCGACGCGGGCGGCGGGCCGGGTCCCGACGGCGTCCTCGGCGGCGGCGTGCGGATCGTCTCGATCGGCCCGGTGACGAGCGCGACGCTGCGCGAAGCGGGGCTCGAGCCGCACGTCGAGGCCGACCCGCACGACGTGGACGGGCTCGTCACCGCGCTCGTCGCGGACGCGGCCGTGACCACGGCCGCACGCTCGACCGACCCGGCGCGCGGCTGAGGCGATGACGGGGGCGCGGCTCGGGCTCCCCCGGCTGCACCTGCGGTCGGTCGACTCGACCAACGCCCGGGCACAGCTGCTGGCGCTGGCGGGCGCGCCGCACGGCACCCTCGTGACCGCGCGGGAGCAGACCGCCGCGCGCGGCCGGCAGGGACGCGGCTGGACGACGCCGCCCGGCACCGCGCTCGCCGCGTCGCTCGTGCTGCGCGGCACCACGCCGCTGCTGCCGCTGGCGGCGGCGGTCGCGGTCGCCGAGGTCGCCGCGGCGTCGGATGCGGAGCGGCGCGAGGTGGGGATCAAGTGGCCGAACGACGTGCTCGTCGCGGGGAGGAAGGTCGCCGGGATCCTCGCCGAGGGGAGGCCACAGGAGGGCTGGATGGTGCTCGGGATCGGACTGAACGTCGCCGTCCCGCCGGAGGCGTTCCCGGAAGAGCTGCGCGAGCGGGCGACGGCGCTCGGGTTGGGGCCGGAGGGGTTGGAGGCGATCCTCGCGACGCTGCTGGCGGCGCTGGGGCGCTGGGTCGGCGCGCCCCCGGCGGAGCTGCTGAGCGCCTACCGCACGCGAGATGCGCTCCATGGCCGACGAATCACCTGGAGCGCCGGCGTCGGCACCGCCGACGGAATCGCCGACGACGGTCGCCTGCGAGTTGTCGGCGA
>JAATFK010000099.1 GCA_015655225.1 Solirubrobacterales bacterium
CGTTCCAGGTGCGCGGCTCGGAGTCGGCGCCGGCGGCGCTCGCGCGCCTGCGCGACGTGGCCCGCAACCGCGACAACGTGTTCGCCGCGCTGATCGACGCCGTCAAGGTCGCGTCGCTCGGCCAGATCTCGGGCGCGCTGTACGAGGTCGGCGGCGAGTACCGGCGCAACATGTAGCTCGTGGCGATCGACGCCGCCGGGACCCAGCACGCGCGCGCCGGCGAGGGCGCGCGGATCGTCTGCCTCGTCCCGAGCGTCACCGAGCTGCTCTGCTCGCTCGGGCTGGCGGAGCAGATCGTCGGCCGGACCGGCTTCTGCATCCACCCGTGGGAGACGGTCCGGAGCATCCCGAAGGTGGGCGGCACGAAGGACGTGCGGCTCGACAGAGTGCGTGCGCTCGCGCCGACGCACGTGATCGTGAACGTGGACGAGAACCTGCGCGAGACGGCGGAGGCGCTCGCGGAGTTCGTCCCGCACGTGGTCGTGACGCACCCGCAGGCGCCGCGCGACAACCTCGCGCTCTACCGGCTGCTCGGCGCGATCTTCGGGCGCGAGGGAGAGGCGGAGTCCCTCTGCGAGGCGTTCGAGGCCGCCTACGCGCGGGCGACCGGGGTGACGCGCCCACGGCGGGACGTGCTCTACCTGATCTGGCGCGAGCCGTGGATGACGGTCGCGCCCGAGACCTACATCTCGCAGACGCTCGCGCTGTTCAACTGGCGCACGCTGCCGGCCTCGGCCTCGGAGCGCTACCCGGAGGTCGCGCTGGAGGCGTTCGCGGGACGGGTCGAGCGGGTGCTGCTGAGCAGCGAGCCCTACCACTTCCACGAGCGCCACATCGAGGAGATCGCCGCGCTCGTCGGCGGCGCGGAGGTGTCGCTGATCGACGGCGAGATGACCTCGTGGTACGGCTCCCGCGCGATCGCGGGGCTCGACTATCTGGCCGACTACGTCGCGCCGGCGGCCCTCGGTTGAGGTCGCGCGGTGCTCAGCGCCGCTGGCAGAATGCGGGCAGTGCCCGAGCCGCCCGACGACCCGATCCGCGATCGCCTGCGCTCGCTGCCGGTGTTCGCCGGCGAGCTGCCGGGCTTCGATCCGTCTGACGCGCCCGAGCATCCGGCGGCGCTCTTCTGGCGCTGGCTGGAGGAGGCGATCGACGCCGGCGTCCGCGAGCCGCACGCGATGACGCTCAGCACCGTCGACGCGGCCGGGCGCCCGAGCGCGCGCGTCCTGATCCTCAAGGGCCTCGCCGACGGCGGCTGGCAGTTCGCGACCAGCCGCGCGAGCCGCAAGGGCGCCGAGCTGGACGCGACGCCGTGGGCGGCCGCGACCTTCTACTGGTCCGAGCAGGGCCGCCAGGTGCGCCTGCGCGGCCGCGTGCTCGACGCCGGTCCCGAGGCCGCCGCGCGGGACTTCCTCGCCCGCTCGGAGGGCGCGCGCGTCGAGGCGCTCGCGGGCAGCCAGAGCGCGCCGCTGCGCGACCCGGCCGACCTCGACGCGGCGCTCGACGAGGCGGCCGGGCAGCTCGCGGCCGAGCCGGGGCTCGTCGCCGAGGCGTGGGCGCTCTTCCAGCTCGTCCCGGACGAGGTCGAGTTCTGGCAGGCCGACCGCGCGCGCCGCCACGTCCGGCTGCGGTACTCCCTCGGCGACGGCGGCTGGACGCGCGGCCTCCTCTGGCCCTGAGCGGGACTCAGGCGGGACTCAGGCGGCGGTCGGCGCGGCCAGCAGCTCGCCCAGCGCGGCGGTCGTGATCACGTCGGCCTGGCGGGGGAAGACCTTCGTCGTCAGCAGTTGGTGGACCTCGGGGTCGGTGTCGGCGCAGCTGTCGGCGAGGACCACGAGCCGGTAGTCGCGGTCGGCCGCGTCGCGCACGGTCGAGAGCACGACGCCGCTCGTGCTGATGCCGGCGAGGATCAACGTCGTGATCCCGCGCTCGCGCAGCTGCGCGTCGAGGTCGGTCGTGAGGAACGGGCCGACGCGCGTCTTGCGCACCACCACGTCCCCGTCCTCGGGCGCGATCCGCTCGTCGATCGCGGTACCGGGGGCGTCGGTGCCGAACGCGCCGCCGGCCGCCGCGATCGTCGCGGCCATCTTGTTGCTTGCGGGCATCGCGGCCACGTCGGCGTCGGTGAACGCGACCCGGACGTAGCCGATCGTCCCGCCGCGCTCGCGCACGAGGGCGATCGCGCCGGCGACGCGGTCGAGCAGGGCGTCGCCGTCGGAGATCCGTCCGACGATCCCCGCCTGGAAGTCCATCGCGAGGAGGGCGGCGTGCCGCGGGTCGATCGGGGCTGGGGCGTCGGTCATGGCGTCTCCGGGTCGGGTGGGGCGGACGCCTCGCAGGGTAGCAACTGCACAAGCAGCTTGTGCAATCAGCTTGTGTACTGCATCTCGCCCGAGCGGGACGTCGCTCAGCGGATCTCGACGCTCGGGCCGAGGTCGGCCGCGGCGAGGCGCCCGAGCAGCTCGACGGCAGCCGCCAGCGTCTCCCGCTCGTCGTCGCCGACCGTCGCCTCGATCGCCCGCACCAGCCAGGCGTCGCGCGAGTCCATCAGCTGCTCGCGCAGCCGCCGCCCGGCCGCGGTCGCCTCGAGCAGGCTCTTGCGACCGTCGGTCGGGTCGGGCTTCGCGCGGACCAGCCCGGCCCCCTTCAGCCCCGCGAGGCTCTGCGCGACGGCCTGCGGGCTGACGTGCTCGGCCGCCGCGATCGACGCCGCGGTCAGCGGACCACGGGTGAGGATGCGCTCCAGCACCACCAGCTGCGAGCTGGTCAGTCCGGTCGCGTTGGCGGTCTCCTCGCGCAGCCGCGCGCGCAGTCGCTTGATCGCGACGGCCAGCTCGACCGCCACGCGGACCGTCTCCCGAGCGCGATCGGTCGTGGCCATGCGCCGATCGTAGCGAGGGCGTCAGGCAGGCTCGTCGGGCGCGACCGCCCGCACGGCGCCGGGCACGCGGCCCGGCCACCACGTGCGCTCGCGCAGCAGCGCGGTGATCGAGGTGACGAGCAGCGCGCGCACCACGAGCGTGTCGAGCAGGATGCCGATCGCGACCGTCCCGCCGATCTGCACCAGCTCCTCCAGCGGCAGCACCGTCAGCGACGCGAACGCGCCCGCGAGGATCACGCCCGCGCCGGTGATCACGCCGCCGGTCGTCACGAGCGCGTCGAGCACGCCGGCGCGCGTCCCGCTCCCGCTCGCCTCCTCGCGCGTCCGGTGCATCAGGAAGATCGTGTAGTCGACGCCGAGCGCGACGAGGAAGATGAACGACATCAGCACGAGGTCGAACGCGAGCCCGCTCTCGCCCAGCGCCTTCGTGAAGAGGACGGTCGAGATCCCGAGCGTCGCGGCGAACGACGCCACCACCGAGACGATCAGGAAGAGCGGCGCGACGAGCGCCCGCAGCAGTCCGCAGAGGACGAGCAGGACGAGCAGCAGCACGACCGGCACGATCACCCGCGTATCGCGCGTGTTCGTGCTCTCGACGTCGAGGTTCTCGGCCGGCACGCCGCCGACCACCGCGGAGGGATCGATCTTGTGCAGGACCTTGCGCATGTCGCGGACGACCTTCGACGCGTCGCTCGAATACGGGTCCTGGGCGAGGATCACGGCGAGCAGCGTCGCGTCGGTGCCGTTCGAGAGCCCGGCCGGCACCGCCCGGTCGATGCCCGGCAGGTGCGTCAGCAGCGCGATCGCCTGCGAGGTCACGCCCTGGTCGACGAGCACCGTCAGCGGCGCGTTCAGCCCGGGCGAGAAGTGCGTCGCGATCAGCGAGCTGCCGCGGCTCGAGTCGGTCCCCCGCAGGACGCCCTGGCCGAACCCGACGGTCCCGTGCGAGACGAGGTTCCCGCAGGCGCAGATCGCGAGCGCGACGACGATCGCGCCCGTCAGCACGCGCGCCCGGCGCGAGACGAGCCCCGCGACCCGCTCCCAGCCCCGCGAGCGGCCCGTGCCGCCCTCGGTTCTCAGCGGCCAGAACGCACGCGGCCCGAGGATCGCGAGCGCCGCCGGCAGCAGCGTGAAGGCGGCGAGCAGCATCACGACGATCCCGAGCGCGAGCACCGGCCCGAGCCAGTGGGTCGACTCCAGCTGCGCGAGCAGCAGCACGAGCATCGCCGCCGCGACGGTCGCGCCGGCCGCGAGGATCGACGGCGCGGCGCTGTGGACCGCCCGGCGCAGCGCGGCGGTCGCGTCGGTCGTGTGCGCCAGCTCCTCCCGATAGCGGTGCACGAGCAACAGCGAATAGTCGGTGCCGGCGCCGAAGACGAGCACCAGCAGCAGCATCGTGCCCTCCGCGTTCACCTCGATCACCCCGCCCTTGATCAGCAGGTACGTGATGCCGGCGGTGACGAGGTAGGCGGCCGCGACGACGAGCAGCGGCAGCAGCGCCAGCACCGGCGCGCGGTAGACCGCCAGCAGCAGCACGAGCACGAGCGTCGCGGTCACGTACAGCAGGACCGCGCCGGCGTCGTTGGCGGCGTGCTCGAAGTCGACCGCGATGCCGGCCGGCCCCGCGACGTGCGCCTGCAGGCCCGGGGGCGCATTCGCGCGCACGATCCGGCGCACCGCGTGGACGCCGGGCGTGACCGAGCCCGACAGGCCGGCGTTGAAGCCGACCGGGACGAGCGCCGCCTGGCCGTCTCTGGAGACGAGCCCGATCTGGCCCAGCGGGTCGTTCGCGCCGCCTCTCAGGAACGGGTCGATCGCCGGGGTGGCGCCGCGCAGCCCCTGCGAGTCGATCTGCTGGCCGATCGTCGCGATCGCGGTGCGGTCGCTCGCGGTCAGGCCGGAGGGACGGTCGAAGACGACGTAGGCGGGGACGTCGTCGCCGCCGTGGAAGCCCTTGCCGAGCGCCTTCACGCTCTGGGTCGACTCCGAGTGGCGCGGCAGGAAGCTCGCCTGGCCGCCCTGGGTGACGCGGCTGAGCCGGCTGTGGCCGGCGTAGCCGACGACGGCGGCAACCACCCACAGGGCGATGACCACCCACCTGCCCCGCCGACCAGTCGCCCACTCCACGACGCGCATGGTCGGGAAGTCTCCCCGATCTTCCGGATGGTGGGGGATGCGCTGGCCGGATGGTGGGGAGGCCTACCGTTCACGATGTCGCGACCGTCCCGCACGAGCAAAGGATCCGCATCGATGACCGCAGACCCGGCCGTTCCCCCCGCCGACCCGAGACGCCTGACCCTGATCGGCGCCGGCCCCGGCATCGGCGCCGCCGTCGCGCGCCGCTTCGCCGCCGAGGGCTTCGCGCTCACGCTCGTCGCGCGCCGTCCCGAGGCGCTCGAAGCGCTCGCCGACGAGCTGCGGGCGGGCGGCGCGACGGTCGACGCGCTCGCCGGCGACGCCGCCGACCCCGAGGCGCTGCGCGCCGTGCTCGCCGACGCCGCGCCGCCGAGCGTCCTCGTCTACAACGCCGCGCTGCTGGTGCAGGACGACCTGCTCACGAGCACCACCGAGCACCTGCTGACCGCCCACGCGGTCGACGTCGCGAGCGCGATCGTCGCGACCCAGGCGGTCGTCGGCGGCATGCGGGCGGCCGGTGGCGGGACCGTGCTGCTGACCGGCGGCGGCCTCGCCGATCACCCGAATCCGACGTACGGGACGCTCGCGCTCGGCAAGGTCGGCGTGCGCGCCGTCGCGACGATGCTCGCGGCTCAGCTGGGCGACGACGGCATCCACGTCGCGAGCATCACGGTCAACGGCGCGGTCGCGCCCGGGACCCCGTTCGACCCCGACCTGATCGCCGAGACCTACTGGCAGGTCCACGCCGAGCCGCGGGAGCGCTGGCGCGGCGAGTACCGCTTCGACGGCTAGCCGAGCAGCGTCGCGGCGGCCGCGCGGGCGGCGTCGGCGGCGCCCTCGGGACCGCCGGCGACGACGAGGTGGGAGGAGAGGCCGTCGGAGAGCAGCGCGAGCTGCGCGGCGACCAGCGCCGGGTCGTGCACGCCCGCCTCGGCGGCGACCTCGGCGAGGCGCGCGCGGAAGCGTCGCTTGTGCTCGTCGGCGACGCGGTGCACGGGGTGGTCGAGCGCCGCGAACTCGACCGCGGCGTTGGCGAACGGACAGCCGCGCGACGCGCGCGCGCCGAGGTCGGCGGGCAGGTCGAAGATCGCCAGCAGGCGCTCGCGCGGCGCCAGGTCCTCGCGGTCGAGGACGCTCTCGCGCTCGATCAGCCGCTCCTCCTCGAAGCGCCGCAGGTACGCCTCGACGAGCGCGTCCTTCGTCGCGAAGTGCTTGTAGAGGGTCCGCTTCGAGACGCTCGCGGTGGCGGCCAGCTGGTCGATCCCGGTCGTCGTGACGCCCTGGGCGTGGAAGAGGTCGGCGGCCGTCCGCAGGATCCGCTCGCGGGCGCCGCGTCCTCCTCCGGCTCTCGGTGCTGTCGCCGCCGTCATGCGTTCATGGTACCGATCTGTGTACCTCGGTGGCGAAGCTGGTACGGTCCCGGTCCGAAGAAGTACACCGATCTGTTTACCGCTATGGAGGATCCATGCCACCCGTCCACGCTCCCGTCGCGCCGTCGAGCCAGCCGCTGAGCGGGAAGACCGCGATCGTCACCGGTGCCGGGCGCGGCCTCGGCGCCGCGATCAGCCGGCGGCTCGCCGGCGCCGGTGCTCGCGTCGCCCTCGTCGGCCGCGACCGCGCGACGCTGGAGGCGCTCGCCGCCGAGCTGTCCCACGACCCGGTCGTGCTCCCGGCCGACC
>JAATFK010000342.1 GCA_015655225.1 Solirubrobacterales bacterium
GCCGGCTCGCGCTACGTCGCGCTCAACACGGCGAAGGCGCCGTTCAGCAACGCCAACCTCCGCAGAGCGGTCTCGTCCGTGCTCGACCGCGACCAGATGCGCCAGGTGCGCGGCGGTCCGTTCGTCGGCGCGATCGCGAACCACTTCCTCTATCCCGGGGTGAGCGGCTTCGAGCAGGCGAGCGGCAACGCCGGCTTCGGCTTCGACTTCCTCGCGCACCCGAGCGGCGACCCGGCGCTCGCGCAGAGATACATGAGAGCGGCCGGCTACCCGAGCGGCAGATACACCGGCAACGCGACGTTGCTGATCGCCGGTGAGACCGGCTCGCCCGACGACCTCGACGCCCAGATCGTGCAGCGCGCGCTCCAGTCGCTCGGCTTCAGAACGAAGCTGCGGCTGCTCGAGCCGAGCGCGATGTTCGACGACTACTGCGCGACCCCGAGATCGGGCTACGACGTCTGCCCGAACGTCGGCTGGGTGCGCGACTTCGCCGATCCGCAGACGGTCCTCGACATCGCGTTCAACGGCAACGCGATCAGCCCGCAGGGCAACTCCAACTGGCCCCAGCTGAACGACCCGAAGATCAACGCCGCGATGGCGAGAGCGGAGCTGACGGTCGGCGAGTCCCAGCGCGCGACCGCCTGGGCGGCGATCGACAGACAGATCACCGCGACCTCGGCCGCGATCCCGTGGCTGTGGGACAACCAGCCGGTGCTCTTCTCGAAGGACACGCAGTGCGTGAACGACGAGTGGAACCAGGGCTACTGCGACTTCGCGTTCAGCTCGTTGAGATAGCGGACCGGGTCAGCCTTCGCGATGGCCCGCTTCCTCGTCCGCCGGCTGCTGTGGGGCGTCGTCCTGCTCGTGCTCGTGAGCGCGGCGACGTTCCTCGTCTTCTTCGAGCTGCCGGCGGGCGACCCGGCGGTCCTGCGCGCGGGGGTGCGCGCCTCGCCGCAGACGATCGCCGCGGTGCGCCACGACCTCGGCCTCGACCAGCCGGTGCTGGAGCAGTTCTGGCACTTCCTGACGCGCCTCTTCCTGCACTTCGACCTCGGCTACAGCTACGTCCACGGCGCCTCGGTCCGCTCGCTGATCTTCAACCGGCTGCCGGCGACGATCTCGCTCGCGCTCGGCGCGGCCGTGCTCTGGCTGCTGGTCGGGATCCCGCTCGGGATCGTCTCGGCGCTGCGGCCGCGCTCGTGGGTCGACCGTCTCGGCACCGCCGGCTCGCTGGTGGCGCTCTCGATGCCGGTCTACTGGCTCGGGTTCGTCGCGCTCTACCTGTTCGCTGACGACATCGGCAAGCTCCCGCTGCTGCCGGGCGCCAGCTCCTACGTCGGGCTGACGGTCGACCCGTGGCACTGGTTCACCTCGATGCTGCTGCCGTGGCTCGTGCTCGCCTCGACCTTCGCGGCCGTCTACGCGCGCGTCCTGCGCACGAGCCTGATCGGGACGATGCAGGAGGACTACGTGCGGACCGCGCGCGCGAAGGGCCTGTCCGAGCGCCGGGTCGTCATGCGCCACGGCGTGCGCACCGCGCTCGGGCCGCTCGTCACGCTGCTCGGCCTTGACGTCGCGGCGCTGCTGGGCGGCGCCGTGCTGATCGAGACGGTCTTCGACATCCCCGGCATCGGCCGGCTCAACTACGACGCGATCACGCACGCCGATCTGCCGGTGATCCAGGGCACGGTGCTGCTAGCGGCGGTGTTCATCGTCGTCGCGAACATCCTCGTGGACATCGCGTACGCGGTGCTCGACCCGCGCGTGCGGGTCGACGCCTAGGCGTCGTCGCCGTCCTCTTCCCCGTCGTCCTCGTAGAGCGACTCACGCGCCAGCTCGTCGCCTCTGGCCGAGAAGAGCTTCACGTCGAGGTAGTCGGAGCGGTAGGCGTCGGGCGCGACGAGCGTGAAGCGGTAGTCGACGAGGGTGCACTGGTCGACCGCGAGGTCCGCCAGCTCGGCCGTCACGACCGCGCCGCCCTCGACCAGCGGTATCCCCCAGATCAGCGTCATGTCGGCGACGTTGCCGTCCTCGCCGCGCCAGCGGCCGACGATCTCGTCGTTGAGGTCGATCCGCCAGTCGGGGTTGTCGTCGGCCGTCTCGCTCGTGAAGTCGGCGTGCGCCTCGAAGTCGTCGGGGGCCCCGTTGCCGTCGGGCGCGCTGCCGTCCGCGAACGAGACGTAGCCGAACAGCTCGTGGCCGTTGCTCGTGCGCGCGGTCGCCGGCACGTAGGTGCGCCCGCCGTAGCTGCGGTCGGGGAACCAGACGATGTCGCCGGGCGTGCCGAGCTCCTCGCCGGCCGACTCGATGTTGTCGACCGCGGCGAGGAAGTAGCCGCGCAGCGTGTCGGCCCAGCGGCCGTAGGGGAGCGCCTCCTGGGGCGGCTCGGCGGCGAAGCGGATCACGAAGCGCTCGATCGGCGGCATGGCGCGCAGCCTACTGGGCGGCCGAGCGGATCGCCGGCTCGACCTCGACCAGCAGGGTGACCGGTCCGTCGTTCACCAGCTCGACGCGCATGTCGGCGCCGAAGACGCCCCGCTGGGCACCGAGCCCGGCGCACACGCGCTCGTAGAGCGGCTCCGCCAGCTCGGCCGGCGCGGCTGCCGTCCAGCTCGGGCGCGTCCCCTTGCGCACGTCGCCGTAGAGCGTGAACTGGCTGACGCAGAGCACCTCGCGCTCGGGGCCGAGCGGCGCGTTCATGCGTCCCTCCGCGTCGGGGAAGAGCCGCAGCCCGAGCAGCTTCTGGGCGATCCGGTCGGCCTCCGCCTCGCCGTCGCCGTGCGTCACGCCGAGCAGCACGAGGAGGCCCGGGCCGATCGCGGCGACCCGCGCCTCCGCGACCGTCACGCTCGCGCGGGCGACGCGCTGGACGAGCGCTCGCATCGCTCCTCGCCCTCCGTCCGCGCCGCGCCTACGCCGCGCGCAGGTCGGCGGCCGCCTGCTCGGGGGCGACGATGTTGAGGTGCAGGCCGGTCCCCAGCTCGAGCCCGGCGAGGTGCGTCAGCCGCGGCAGCACGTCGATCCGCCAGCAGAAGTGGTCGGCGCCGCGCGGCGCGGTGCGGACCCAGAGGTTGAGCGGCGGGCTCGCGCCGAGCCTCCGCGCGAGTCGCCCGAGCACGTCGTGGAGCAGCGCGGCGCCGGTCGCGCCGTCGTCCTCGAAGCGCCCGCGGGCACGGCGCGGCGCCAGCATCAGCTGGTAGGGCAGGCGGCTGCCGTACGGCGCCATCACGACCGCCTCGTCGTCGATCGCGACGATCCGGTCGCGGCGGCGGACCTCCTCCTGCACGAGATCGGCGAGCAGGTTGCCGCCCATCGTGCGGACCGCGTAGGCGGAGAAGCGCTCCCGCTCCCGCGCGATCCCGGCCGGCACCGCGTCGAGCGCGTAGAGCTGCGCGTGCGTGTGCGGCAGCGAGGCGCCCGCCTCGCGGCGCTCGTTGACGAGCAGGTGCAGGCAGGAGGCCTCTGCGTGCGCGCGCATCCGCTCGCGCCACACCTCCATCGCGGCCTGCAGCTGGGCGACCGGCAGGTCGGTCAGCGCGGTCACCGGCTGGGGGCCGTTGACGATCACCTCGTGGGAGCCGGTCGCCGGCTGCGCGGTGAAGAGGTCGGGGTAGGCGTCGCGCGGCGGGACGGGCGTGTCGGGCGCGACGGCGGGGTAGAGGTTTGGCACGACCCGGACCGACCAGCCGGGCGTGTCGGGCGGCCCCGGCGGGTCGCGCACGGCGTACAGCTCCGGCGGCGTGCGGTCCTCGTGGCCCTCGGCGAAGGGGTCGCGCTCGCGGTCGAGCGGCGGGCCGGGCTCTGCGCTCAGGCCGGCGTTCGGGCGGTTGGCGCGATCGGTCGCGACGATCGTCTTGAGTCCGGTCAGCGGGTCGACCCGCAGCTCAGACAAGCCGTCTCTCCATCGCGACGTGCTCGATCCCGGCCTCGACGAAGACGCGCCCGCGCTCCTCGTAGCCAGACGCGAGGTACAGGCTTCTGGCGTAGGTCTGCGCGTGCAGCACCATCCGCCGCGCGCCGGCCGCGAGCGCCTCGCTGTCGGCCTCCGCCAGCAGCATCGAGGCGATCCCCTCGCGGCGTGCCGCCGGGTCGACGGCGAGGCGGCTGAACTGGACCGTGCGATCGACGAACAGCAGCCGGCAGGTCCCCAGCACGCGGCCGTCGCGGACCGCGACGAGGTGGAGGGCGTCGCCGTCGCGGCCGTCGATCTCCTCGCGCTTGGGGACGCCCTGCTCGACGCAGAAGACGCGATCGCGCAGGTCGAGCGCCGCGGCCATCTCGTCGGGCCCGGCGACGCGGCGTATCTCGATGCTCACGGGAGGGTGGGGAGCCGGTTGCGAAGGGGGGCGCGCATCGCGGGAAGCTTGGCATATCGGTGGATTCACGCGCCCTATCTGCTTCAATACGGCTATCCTGCTGTGTTGAACGGGGGAAGCTGGTGAGGAAGCCCCCCCGTGCCCGGTTCGCTAACCGGAACCTCTGAGTCGCCTGGACGCTTCACCGCGGCTCACCTCATCTGCAAAGGCAACGTCCGACCAGAGGCACGCCTGCACGCCGTTTATGGCTGAACCAACGCCCCTTCCCGACTCCGGCGCCATCAGAAGCGCTGAGCGCTTCACGCGCGAACGCTTCGTCCACGAGGGCGAAGAGGTCGCCGACGCGCTCGCCCCCGGCAGCGCCCGTCGCCGCGCGCTCGACGCCGCGCTGGCCGAGATCGCCGCCGGCGCCAGATTCCCGTCCGTCACGTGGCGGCGCGAATACGGCCTGCTGCTCGGGCTCGAACGGCTGCTGAGCGAGGACGAGGCGCGCCTCGCCGACGGCACGCTGCTGAACCCGCACCAGGTCGATGCGCTCTCGGGAACGCTGACGGCGCTGATGGCCGAGGCGCAACGCACCGGAAACGGCACCAGCAACGGCAAGTCGAACGGTGCATCGGACGCGGCGACGCACGTCGAGCAGCAGCTCGCCTCCGCCGCGATCCCCGGCGAGGAGGACCTCGAGCTCGACGAGGGCGAGCCCGACGAGGAGCCGCAGGACTGGCACGACGACTCCGGCGAGGACGACGACGTCCAGATGGCGGAGCAGCCGGAGGACCCGAACGCCGCGAGACGCTTCTGGTTCGAGCACGCGACCGGCGCCGGCAAGACGGTCGCCGCGCTCGGCTTCGTCGAGGCCTCGCGCACCGGCGGCGTGCTGATCCTGACCCACCGCCGCAACCTCGTCGACCAGTTCAACGGCGAGCTGAGAGACCGCGGCTACTCGAGCCGCATCTCGGCGCCGCTGCTGGCCGGCAGAGACAACCCGAGAGGGCCGGTCACGGTCGAGACCTACCAGTGGTTCGTCCGCAACGCCGGCAGAATCTCGGACGCCTACTCGGTCGTCATCTGCGACGAGGCGCACACCGCGCTGGGCGAGAAGACGAGCGCGGCGATCCGTGCCTGGGGCGGCCCCGTCTTCGTCGGCATGACCGCGACCGGCGCGCTGATCGCGCGCCACGTGACCGACCTCTTCCCGACGCAGACCTCGCGCTTCGACCTCGCCCAGGCCGCCCGCCGC
>JAATFK010000401.1 GCA_015655225.1 Solirubrobacterales bacterium
CCCGACCGACACGACCACGAACGTCGACCCGGTGCTCGCCAGCGCCGACGTCCACACCGCGACCGCGAGACTCGCCAAGAGCGCGACGACGAGCGTGACCGAGGGCGGCAACAGCGCGACCCAGGCGACGGTCGGCGAGACGATCACCTACACGGTGACGGCGACGATCCCCGAGGGCACGACGCTCCCCGGCACGCCGATCGTCAGCGACCTGCTCGACGACACGGCGCGCCAGACCTACGTGGCCGGCTCCGCGTCGGCGACCGTCAACGGCACGCCGCTGCCCGATGGCGACATCGACACGAGCGGTGCGGTGCCGTCGCTGACGCTCGACTCGCCCTACGTCAATCTGCCCGGCTCGGGCGACGACACCGTCGTCCTCACGTTCAGCACCGTCGTCGCCGACGCGGCGAGAAACCAGACCGTGTCGAACGGCGCGAGATCGTCCGCGGCGTTGACCGACAGAGCGTCGATGGCCTGGACCGACCCGCTCGACGGCGCCGAGACGGCCACCTCGAACACCGTCTCGACTCCGCTGGTCGAGCCGAAGATCTCCCAGACGAAGACCGACGACACGACCGGCGACGTCGCGCCCGGCGACGTCGTCACCTACACCCTCACGACGAGAGACGCGACCGGCAGCGACGTCTCGACCGCGCACGACCTCGCGATCACCGACACCGTGCCGGTCGGGCTGACGCCGGTCGGGGGCGCGCCCGGCAACGCGCCGCTGGCTGACGGTGACGTGGTCCCCGGCACCGGCGGCGCCGTCTGGAACGCCGGCGCGCGCACGATCTCGAAGACGGTCACCTCGATCGCGCCCGGCGACTCCGACGTCTCCAGCTACCGCGTGCAGGTCGACGACCCCGCGATCGGCGGCGCACGCCTGAGCAACACGGTCGGCGTGACGGCGGCGAGCCTGCCCGCCGCCGACACCGGCCGGCGCACGTTCGGGAACGGCTACAGCGCGAGCGCGGGCGACACCATCCAGCTCGGCGGCGCGACCGTCACGAAGGACGTCAGCCCGAGACCCGACGCGACGATCGGCGACCCGCTCACCTACACGCTGACGGTCACGATCCCGGCGAACCTGTCGCTGTTCGACACGACCGTCACCGACGTGCTGCCCGACAGCCTCGCCTTCGACGGCTACGGCACCGAGACGTGCGTGAGCGGCTGCCCGCTCGTGAACCCGGTGAACGAGTACACGCCGGTCACGGGCGGCACCGGCACCACGACGGTCGCCTGGGACCTCGGCGACGTCGCGACCCCGCTGCTCACGCCGCAGGTGATCTCGATCGCCTACAGAGCGCACGTGCGCGCCACGCACGCGAACGGCGGGGCGCCGGTCCTCGACACGCAGACGGCCGTGAACTCGGCGACCGTCGGCAGTGACACGACCGACAGAGTCGGCCCCTTCGACGCGTCCACGATCCCGACGACCTTCGACGACAGCGACGGGCCGGCGACCACGACGACGACGATCGTCGAGCCCAGCGTCGCGATCGACAAGCGCGTCAGCGTCGACGGCGGCACGACCTGGGTCGACGGCCCGGTCGGCGCCCAGTCGAACACGCCGCTGAGCTACGAGCTGGTCGTCACCAACAGCGGTGACGCCGACGCGCACGACGTGGCCGTCACCGACCAGCCCGACGCCGCGCTCACGAACGTCGCGCTCGCACCCCAGTCGGGCGTCACCGTGACGGACGACTGGACCGCGGGCGATCCCGCGATCGGCTGGAGCATCGACACGATCCCGGCCGGCGGCAGCGTGACGCTCACCTACACCGCGTCGCTCGTCCCCGCCGGCGGCCTGAGCGACGGGCAGACGGTCGACAACACCGCCGCCGTCCCGCACTACTTCGCCGAGCCGGCCGCGACCCGCGCGGCGGATCCGGGGAACTACCGCGACTACACCGACGGCGGGCAGGACAGCGCGGAGGTGACGCTCGGCTTCCCGACCTTCACGACCGTCAAGACGACCGGGCTGAGCGGCGATCCCGACACCGGCACGGCGCAGGTCGACCAGGACTTCCCCTGGCAGATCGTCGTCACGAACAGCTCGACCGCGACCGCGACCGACGTGCACGCGACCGACGTGCTGCCGCCGAACTGGGCCTACAGAGCGAGATCGGCGACGATCGACGGCAGCAGACAGGAGCCGGCGATCACGACGGCGGCCGGCGGCGACCAGCTCGACTGGACGATCGCCTCGCTCGCGCCCGGCGCCAGCGCGACGATCGCCTACGACGCGACGCCGCTCCCGGACGCCGCGACGACGCCGGGCCTCGGCGCCAGAGCGAACGTCAACAGCGCGTCGGTGACCTCGGCGAGAGACGCCTCCGGCAACAGCGGCGACGCCGACGGCCCCTACGGCAGCGCGGCGGACACGGCGACCGCGACGCTCGAGGTCCCGAGCCTGACGATCGCCAAGACGCCCGACGGCGGCGCCGCGACCGCCGGCACGCCCTCGTCGTTCACGATCGTCGTCGGCAACACCGGCACGGCGACGGCGCACGACCTCGACGTGTCCGACCTGCTCCCGGCCGGCCTCACCTACACGGCCGGCAGCGCGACCGCGACCCCGGCGACCGGCTTCTCGGAGACCTTGGTCGCGGCCGGCCCCGGCAGCGGCCAGACGACCGTGCACTGGGGGATCGCCTCGCTGGCGGCCGGTGACACGGTCACGCTGACGGTGCCGGTCGCCGTCGCCAGCGACGTGCCCGACGGCACGACCCTGACGAACGACGCCGGCGTCAGCTCCGACGAGCAGCCGGACGCCGTCACCGACACCGGCTCGCTCGACGTGGCGGCGACGGCGAACGTCTCGATCGAGAAGAGCGGCCTGGGGACCTACACGCCCGGGACCCCGTACACGTGGCACCTCCGGGTCCAGAACGCGGGACCGTCGGACGCGCAGGGCGTCTCCGTCAGAGACCCGCTCCCGGCCGGCGTCACGTTCAGAGCGGCCGACGCGCCGTGCACGGCGACCGGCAGGAGCGTGACCTGCGCGCTCGGCACGCTCCCGGCCGGCTTCGACCACACCTACGACGTGACCGCCGATGTCGACCCGGCGACGACGACCTCGCCGCTCGCCAACACCGCGACCGTGACCACCACGACGACCGACAGCAACCCGAGAGACGACAGCTCGACGTTCGGCCCGACGGCCGCGCCGCTGGCCGACGTCTCGCTCGCGAAGACGGTCAGCCCGACGGCGGTCCTGAAGGGGCAGCAGACGACCTTCACGCTGACCGCCCACAACGCGGGGCCGTCGACCGCGCGTACCGTCGTCCTGACCGACCCGCTGCCGGCGCAGCTGAGCTTCGTCTCCGCCGACGGCACCGGCTGCGCGAATGCCGCCGGGATGCTCACGTGCCCGCTGGGCGACCTCGCGCCGGGCGCGAACGCGGTCGTCCACGTGGTCGCGCTGACGACGACCGACGGCGAGTGGACGAACACGGCGAGCGTCAGCACGACGACGGACGAGCCGGTCGGCGGCGGCAACCCGAACAGCGCCAGCGCGGCCGTCACGGTCGGACCGGTCGCCGACCTCGCGCTGACGAAGGCCGCGCCCGCCACCGTGGCGGCCGGCGGCCAGCTGACGTGGACCCTCGCGGTCACGAACCACGGTCCCGACGACGCGACCGGCGTGACGATCACCGACCCGCTGCCGGCGGGCGTCGCGTTCGTCTCCGCCGATCCCGGCTGCACGTACGCGTCGGGCACCCTCACCTGCGCGGTCGGCGACCTCGCGAACGGCGCGACCGCGACCCGGCAGGTGACCGTGACCGTCCCGATCGCGCTCGCCGACTCGACGCTCATCAACAACGCGACCGTCAGCGGCGACCAGGGCGACGACCGGCCCACCGACGAGGTGGGAAGCGCGGAGACGCAGGTCGGGCCGTCCGCCGACCTCGCGATCGCCAAGAGCGGACCGGCGACCGCGAACGCCGACGGCACGATCGCGTGGACGCTGGTGGCGACCGACGGCGGCCCCTCGCCGGCGACCGGGGTGGAGGTCGGCGACACGCTCCCGGCCGGCGCGACGCTCGTCTCGGTGACGCCGTCGCAGGGCAGCTGCGGGGTCAACGGGCAGGCGGTCGCCTGCGCGCTCGGGACGCTCGCGAACGGCGGCGCGGCGCAGATCCAGGTGGTCGCGCACCTCGCCCCGTCGCTCGCCGGCACGACGCTGCGCAACGGCGCCATGATCAGCGGCCAGCAGCCCGATCCGAACCCGGCCAACAACGCCGCGTCGGCGACCACGGCGATCGGCGACCCGGCGCCGGCCGACTACGACCTGGCGCTCGCCAAGCGCGTCGCCGCGCCCGCCAAGCCCGCGCTCGGGCAGCGGCTGCGCTACGCGCTGACGGTGACGAACCACGGTCCGGCGGCCGCGGCCGCCGTGAGGCTGACCGACACGCTGCCGAGCACGCTGAGCTTCGTCTCGGCGTCGGTGGCGGGCGGCAGCTGCGCGCACAAGGGCCAGGTCGTGACCTGCACGCTGAGAGCGCTCGCCGCGGGCGCCGCGCGGGTCGCGAACGTGACCGTCGTGCCGCAGCGGGCCGGCAAGATCGTGAACACCGCGACCGTCGGGGCCGCCGTCGCCGACCAGGTCGCGGCGAACAACCGCGCGAGCGCGACGACGACCGTCACGACCCCGCGCGCGGTGCTGCGGGTCGTCAAGACGACGACCGCGAAGGCGGCGCTGCTGCCGGGCGCGCAGGTCCGCTTCCGGATTCGCGTGACGAACGCGAGCAAGGCGGCGGTCGCCGCCGGGGTGGTCGTCTGCGACCGGCTCCCGAGCACGCTCACGTACGTCGCCTTCCCGGGGGCGAGACTGAGAGGCGGCAACGCCTGCTGGAACGTCGGCCTGCTCGCCGCGGGCGCGTCACGCACCGTCACGGTGGTGGCGCGGGTCGACGGCGACGCGAAGGCCGGCACGATCCGCAACACCGCGCTCGCGACCGCTGAGAACGCCGCCGACGCGAGAGCGACCGCGGCGATCCGCGTGAAGCTCCCGAGCGGCGGCGGCGTCGAGGGCGTCAACGCGCATGGCGGCGGGGTCACCGGGTAGGCGGGCGCGTCGCGCGGCGGCCGGGACGCCGCTCCGCGCGGCACGCCGTCGTCGCGGGCGGCGCGCGCCGGCGCTGCTCGCGGCGGTTGCCGTCGCGCTCGCGGTGGGTCCTGGCACCGCGAGCGCGGGCGCTGCCGCCGCGCCGCTCCCGCACGTCGCCGATCGCGCGAGCGCGCCCGCCGTGCCGCCGGCACCGGCCTCCACTCCCACCGCCCCGACCCCCAAGCTCGCCTGGACCGCGCGGATCGTCTATCCGACCGTCGCGCGGGCCGCGCCCGACGGCCACGCGCGCGTCACCGACCGGGTCGCGACCGTCGCGGCCTGGAACGGCGGCCCGGTCGTCCTCCTCGTCCTCGCCGCCCGCCGCGACGCGAGCGGGGAGCTGTGGCTCAAGGTCGCGCTGCCCGAGCGCCCGAACGGCCGCTCCGGCTGGATCGACGCGGACTACGCGCAGCTCGCGACCGTCCGCTGGCGGATCGCGATCGACCTCCACGCGCGCCGCGCGAGCGCCTACGAGGACGGCCGCCTCGTGCGCAGCTGGACGGTCGTGATCGGGACGAAGGCGGACCCGACCCCGACCGGCCTCTTCGCCGTCTACGAGCGCGTCCCGCAGCCGCACGGCTCCGAGCTGGGCCCGTGGGCGCTCCACCTGACGGCGCACTCGGACACGCTCTTCGACTTCGGCGGCGGCCCCGGCCGCGTCGCGCTGCACGGACGCGCCGGCCCGCTGCTGGCCGACCCGCTCGGCTCGGCCGACTCGCACGGCTGCGTGCGGATGGACAACGCGACGATCAGCTGGCTGGCGGCGCGCGTCGGCCCGGGCACGCCGGTCGAGATCCGCCGCTAGCGCGGCGCGCCCGCTCAGCCGGTGTTGCGCATGCCGGCGGCGATCCCGGCCATCGAGTGCAGCAGCGGGGTGCGGGCGTCGTCGTCGTTCGCCCGCGCGCGGCGCAGCAGGTCGACCTGCATGTGCGAGAGCGGGTCGATCCACGGGTTGCGGTGGCGCAGCCGCTCCAGCAGCGCCGGGCTGTCGGCGAGCAGCGTGTCGTTCCCGGTGATCTCCAGCACGCGCGCGACGATCCGCTCGTGCTCCTCCCGGATCGGGACCCACAGCTCGCGCGCGCCCTCGTCCTGCACCAGCTCGAGGTAGCGCTCGGCGACCCCGAGGTCGGACTTGAAGAGCGACATCTCCAGCGTCGAGATGACCATCCGGAAGAACGGCCAGCGTTCGCGCATCTCCCGCTGCAGGTCGCGATCGCCCTCGCCGAGCGCGGTGCCGGCGCCGTACCAGC
>JAATFK010000558.1 GCA_015655225.1 Solirubrobacterales bacterium
CTGGTCGTCACCGCCGGCCATCCCGACGTCCTCACGCTGCGCGAGGGCGGCGGGCGCCCGAGCCTGTTCGACTACCGCCACGAGTATCCGGCGCCGTACGTCCCGCGCGAGCTGACGTTCGAGCTGGAGGAGCGGATCGGCGCCGCCGGCGAGGTCGTCGCGCCGCTCGACGAGGACGCGGCGCGCCGGCTCGTCGCGACGCTCGCGGAGCGCGGGGTCGAGGCGGTCGCCGTCTGCCTGCTGTGGTCGACTGTCAACCCCGCGCACGAGCTGCGCTTCGGCGAGCTGCTGGCGGACGGGCTGCCGGGCGTCCCGGTCACCCTCTCGCACGCGCTCAACCCGACGATCCGCGAGTACCGTCGCGCCTCCTCGGCCGCGATCGATGCCTCCCTGAAGCCGCTCATGAGCCGCTTCTTCGGCGAGCTGGAAACCCGCCTGCGCGAGGAGGGCTTCGGCGGCCGGCTGCTCGTGATGACCTCCGCCGGCGGCGTGCTCGACGCCGACGCCGTCCGCGCCACGCCGATCCACTCGATCGGCTCGGGGCCGGCCGCCGCCCCGGTCGCGGGGCGCCACTTCGCGCGTCTCGACGCGGCCGTCGAGACGGCGATCGTGACCGACGCCGGCGGCACCACCTACGACGTCAGCCTGATCCGCCGCGGCGCGATCCCGTGGACCCGCGAGACGCTGGTCGGCCACCCCGTCTTCGGCGCGATGACGGGCTTCCCGTCGGTCGACGCGCGCTCGATCGGGGCGGGCGGCGGCTCGATCGGCTGGGTCGACCGCGGCCTGCTGCGCGTCGGTCCCCAGAGCGCCGGCGCGGACCCCGGCCCGGTCTGCTGGGGACGCGGTGGCACCCGCCCGACCGTGACCGACGCCTGCGTCGTGCTCGGCCTGATCGACCCCGGCTACTTCCTCGGCGGCGGGATGGCGCTCGACCGCGACGCGGCCGCCGCGGCGATCGCGCGCGACGTGGGCGCGCCGCTCGGCCTCGGCGAGGTCGAGGCGGCCGGCGCGATCCTGCGGCTCGCGACCGAGCACATGGTCAGCGCGATCGAGGAGATCACGCTCGTGCAGGGGATCGACCCGGCATCCGCCGTGATCGTCGGCGGCGGGGGCGGCGCCGGCCTCTACGCGAGCGCGATCGCCGGCCGGCTCGGCTGCCCGCTCGTCGTGATCCCGGAGGTGTCGGCCGCGCTGTCGGCGACCGGGACGCTTCTCAGCGACCTCCAGGCCGACCTCTCGCGCACCCACGTGACGGCGACCGACCGCTTCGACCGCGCCGGCGTCGACGCGGTGCTGGACGACCTGCGGGCGCGTGGCCGCGACTGGGCGGTGCGCGCGGGAGGGGCGGCCGCGGCGGTCTCGGTCGAGCTGTCGGCCGAGGCCCGCTATCCCCAGCAGGTGTGGGAGATCGAGGTCCCGCTGACGGTCGAGCGCTTCGCCGAGGAGGACGCGGTCGAGCGACTGCGCCAGGACTTCCACCGCGCCCACCAGGAGCTGTTCGCCGTGCACGACCCGTCCTCCGCCGTCGAGCTGATCACGTGGCGCGCCCGCGTGCGGATCGACCTCGGCGCGATCGAACTGCCGGCGGTCCCGCCGCCCCAGCCGCGCGCGCCGCTCACGCGGCCGGTCGACTTCCCCGGCCGCGGCCGCTTCGCGACCGCCGTCCACCGGCTCGACGCGCTCGCGCCGGGCGTCGCGGTCCCCGGCCCCGTGATCGTCGAGTCGCCGTTCACGACCGTCGTCGTCGAGCCGGGCGGCTCGGTCACGCGCGCCGCCTCGGGCTCCCTGCTGCTGACGCCGCCGGAGCGCGCCGATGGCTGAGCCGGCGACCGGCGACGGGCTGCGGCTCGCGCTCCTCAACAACCGCTTCGAGGGGATCGTGCGCGCGATGATGAACACGCTGCTGCGCTCCGCGCGCTCGGCGATCCTCAACACCGCCCGCGACTTCTCCTGCTGCATCCTCACGGCCGGCGACGAGATGCTGGCGATGGCCGAGAGCCTGCCGATCCACGTGATGAGCGGCCCCGACCTGATGGCGCGCCACCTGCGCACCGCGCACCCGGACCCGCGCCCGGGCGACGCCTACCTCAACAACTCGCCCTACCACGGCAACTCCCACGCGGCCGACTGGTCGCTGCTCGTCCCCGTGATCGACCGCGACGGCGTCCACCGCTACACCGTCCTCGCGAAGGCCCACCTCGCCGACTGCGGCAACGCGGTCCCGACCACCTACTCGGCCGGCGCGCGCGACGTCTACGAGGAGGGCGCGCTGATCTTCCCCTGCGTCAAGGTGCAGGAGGACTACCGCGACCGCGACGACGTGCTGGAGATGGCGCGCGTGCGGATCCGCGTGCCGGAGCTGTGGTACGGCGACTTCCTCGCGCTCGTCGGCGCCGCCCGGATCGGCGAGCGGCGGCTGCTCGGGCTCCTCGACGAGATCGGCGCCGAGGCGCTGGAGTCCTACGCCGGCGAGTGGTTCGACCACAGCGAGCGGCGGATGGCGGAGGCGATCGGGCGGATGCCCGCCGGCACCGCGACGCTGAGCGGCCGCCACGACCCGGTCCCGGGCGCGCCCGAGGGGATCCCGGTGACGGTCGGCGTCACGGTCGCGCCGGAGGAGGGGCGGATCGCGGTCGACCTGCGCGACAACGTCGACTGCCAGCCGTGCGGCTTGAACCTGACCGAGGCGACCGCGCGCACCGCCGCGATGATCGGCGTCTTCACCGCGCTCGGCGACGACGTGCCGCCGAACGCCGGCAGCTTCCGCCGCCTCGACGTGGCGCTGCGGGAGAACTGCGTCGTCGGGATCCCGCGCCATCCGCACTCCTGCTCGGCCGCCACCACGAACCTCTCGGAGCTGGCCGCCAACCTCGTGACGGGCGCGATCGCCCAGCTCGGCGAAGGCGCCGGGATGGCCGCGACCGGCCGCTGCCAGGCGCCGTCGTGCGGCGTCATCTCGGGGGTCGACCCGCGCGAGCCGGGCGGCCCGTTCGTCAACCAGCTGATGCTCGCCTCGACCGGCGGCGCCGGCGGCCCGGTCGCCGACGGCTGGCTGACGACGCTCGGGATCGGCGCGGCCGGCTTCCTGCTGCGCGACAGCGTCGAGATCGACGAGATGAAGTACCCGATCCGCGTCACCCAGCAGCGGCTGATCCCCGACAGCGAGGGCGCCGGGCGCCGTCGCGGCTCGCCCGGCGCGCACGTCGAGTACGAGCCGGTCGACTGCGCGCTGGAGGTCGTCTACCTCTCCGACGGGACCGTCAACGCTCCCGCCGGAGCGCGCGGCGGCGGCGACGGCAGCCGCGCGCAGCAGCGGGTTCGCGGACGCGACGGCGCGCTCTCGGACGAGCTGGGCGCCTACGCCCGCGTGGCGCTCGCGCCGGGCGAGTCGATCGTCTCGATCTGCTGCGGCGGGGCCGGCTACGGTCCCCCGTGGGAGCGCGAGCCCGAGCGCGTCCTCGCCGACGTGCGCGAGGGGCTGGTCTCGATCGCGCGCGCCCGTGACGTGTACCGCGTCGCCGTCGGCCCCGGCGGCGACCTCGACGAGGCGGCGACCGCGGCGCTGCGGGCCTCCGCCGGACAGGAGCGACGATGAGCCAGGCCACCGACGACGCGCCGCCGCTGCGCGCGCTCTTCTGCATCGGCGTGGAGGCGGCGTTCTTCGCCGCCGGCGCGGCCGAGCGCGACGCCGCGATCGCGGCGATCCCACCGGCGTTCGACGACCTCGCCGGACGCTTCGGCGTGCGCGTGATCGGGACGTTCGACGACGACCGGCTGATGGTCGGCCCGTCCGCGACGTGGCCGTGGACGAGCTACATCCTCGCCGACGCGCCCGACCTCGACGCGGTGGTCGCCGTCTGCGACGTGGTGCGCTCGACCGAGGTCGGTGACGGGCGCCTGTGGCGCTACCTGCGGATCGAGGCGCGCGTCGGGCGGGAGCTGTTCTTCGGCACCCGGTGAGCGGGTGTAGCCTGCGGCAGATGCCCTCCTCCTGGCCGTCGCTGCCCTTCCCCGCGTGGCGTGAGACGTGCGACACGCTCCACGCGCACACGCAGGTCCTCGGCAAGCTCGCGGTCGCGCTCGCGCCGCCCGAGCCGCAGCTCCAGCACGCCGCGCTGCGCCTGACGGCGCGGGGGTGGGAGACGCTCCCGCTGCCGGCGCCGGACGGCTCCGGCGCGTT
This sequence comes from Solirubrobacterales bacterium, assembly GCA_015655225.1. GTDB lineage: Bacteria > Actinomycetota > Thermoleophilia > Solirubrobacterales > Solirubrobacteraceae > Conexibacter. The sequence goes on from JAATFK010000558.1 coordinate 4,184, forward strand.
CGTCGTCGCGCTCGACCTGCACGCGCACGAGGTCGTCGCCGAGCACTCCGGCGGCGCGACGCGGCGCGTCGCGCTCGGCCCCGACCGGCCGGTCGGGGAGGTGACGCGCGAGCTGCTCGACGGCCTGCGCGCGCTCGCCGGGCCGGTCGCGATCGACCCGACGCCACAGGAGGTCGGCTGGGCCGTCCCGCTCGACGCGGACGACGAGCACCGCCGCTACGACCCCGAGCAGGTCGCCACCTACTTCGCCGCCGTCACGCAGGTGGCGCTCGTGCTGGCCGAGTTCCGCGCGCCCTACCGGGGCCCCTCGACGCCGGTGAACGCGTGGTGGGGCCCGTTCGACCTCGCCGTCAGCCTCTTCTCCGGCGAGCCCGCGCAACCGCCGTCGGACGACTTCATCATGCGCAACGCGATGGACGAGCAGGAGGTGGCGGTCGGTTGGTGGCCGGGCGACGAGCGCTACCCGAGAGCCGCCTTCTACGCCTACGCGCACCCCGCTCCGACCGGCTTCGCCGGCATGACGCTCGCCCCGCCCGCCGCGCGCTGGGAGGACGGGCTGGGGGAGTACGTGCTCGACTGGGACGACGTGGTCGCGAGCGAGGACCCGCACGCCACCGCGCTCACGTTCCTGCGCAGCGCGTTGCGCCACGCCTGCTCGGTCTGCCAGTGGGACCCCGCGCTGCTGGCGAGCGCCGAGGGCAGCCCGCCGCCGGTCTCCTAGGCGCCTCGCCTAGGTGAACCGCTTGACGAAGGCGAGCGCCGTGTCGGCGACCTCGCGCCAGCCGCTGTCGATCGTCAGCGCGTGCCCGCGGTTCGGGACCACGGCGAGCTCGGTCACGCCCTCGTTGCGCTTCTGTCTGTTGTAGGCGGCTCTGGCGAGGACCACGGGCACGGTGTGGTCTCTCTCGCCGTTGATGATCAGCAGCGGACCGCGGTCGGGACTTCTGCTGTTGACCTTCGCCTCGGTCCAGGGGTTGAGGTTCGCGGTTGCGGCCTGGAACAGCGGGACGCCGGAGGCCGGCACGGCGAACTCGACGTAGAGCGCTCTCGCCTCGTCCTCGCTGACGGCGTTCGCGAACGCATAGCGGAACTGCTCGTAGGTGAGCGGGACCGCGTGGTTGCGGTTCGCCGGGTTCCCGAGCACCGGCCGGGCGGACTTGAGCGACGAGATCGGCAGCGGCAGCACGCCGCGGAAGGGCGCCGGGTCGATCGCGACCGAGACAGCGGCGACGCCGCGCCCCGCGACGATCTGCGCGAGCAGCCCGCCGAAGGAGTGGCCGATCACGGCCGGCTTCTTCGTCAGCGCTCTGGCGGCCTCCTCGAAGTGGTCGGCGACCTGGCCGACGGTCTTGTGGGCGAACACCTCGGGCTCCGCGTTCGCCTCCGCGACGGTGTCGGGATCGTCCGGCCAGCCGGGCAGGACGGGGGCGTAGCCGGCCTCCTCGAAGACGGTCGCCCAGCGGTCCCAGCTGCTCGACAGCAGCCACAGGCCATGGATGAAGACGACCGGCGTGAGGCCCGTCGCGTTCGCCCGCTCGATCTGCTGCGTCTCGTGCTCCGTCAGCATGCGCGCCCCTTCGTCCGGTCGTGGTCCCGATTCGGCGGGATCATCTCGCATCGTCGTGCGATGTGGGAGCCGTTTCCCAGGATCAGCTCCCCTGGCATGACATCCTCGGTCGCCTGCGACGGCTCCTGACCTGTCTGCTCCTCGGAGCGCTGTGCGGCGTCTTCGGCGGCTACGTCGGCCTCCGCGTCGCCGGCACCTCGACGCAGCACACCGCCGCCGGCGACGCCCGCATCACCGTCCTGCCGAGCACGCACCACCAGCTGCTGGTGAACGTCAGCGACCCGACCGCGCAGCTGATCTTCCGTCCCTGGAGCACGTCGCTCAAGGTCACCGTCGACGTGCTGCGGACCGACGACACGCTGCTCGCCCAGGGCGCCTTCGACCTGCCCGGCGCCCGCACCCAGCTGATCGCCGACGCCCGCACCGCGGTGCAGAACGCCCTGATGCGCTCCGGCGCCGCCGCCCTCGGCGGCGCGCTCGCGGCCGGCCTGCTGGTCGGGCTGCTGCTCGCGGTCGCGCTGCGCTCGCCCAATCCGCTGATCGGGATCGCGTCGTTCGCGGTCGTCGTCTGCGCCGCGCTGCTGCTCGTCGCCGGGCTCCAGACGCGCGGGACGGTCGACCGCGACGCCTTCTCGCACCCGACCTGTCCCGTGATCCCGAACGTCTCGGTCGCAAGAGCGCTGCGCGGCGGGACGGCGTCGCAGGCGACGCTGCGGGCGATCGCGCTGAGAGCGGTCTGCACGCCGGGCTTCGCGGAGCAGCTGAGAGGCCTGCGCTCGCAGGCCGACCGCGTCCTCGGCTGACGCGCGCGGGCCGCGTCCCGTCCGGGCCGCCGGGCATCGTGGCGTCCATGTCCCAAGTCGATTCGCTCCAGAACTCCGAAGAGGCCGTCGCGCAGCTGCGCCAGGAGGCCGCCGCCGCCGAGCGCGCCGCGGTCGTCGACGAGCTGCGCAAGGCGCCGCTCGCCGACACCGCTGGCAAGCCCCGCCGCCGCGTCGCCGCGACCCTCGACCGCGTCCGCACCTCCACGAACATGCGTGAGGGCCCGCTCCCCGACGTGGAGGAGCTGGCCGTCTCCCTGGTGGAGACCGGCCTGCTGCACCCGCCGCTCGTCCGCGAGACCGGCGACGCGGAGGTGCCGTACGAGCTGGTCGCGGGCGCCCGCCGCCTTGCCGCGATGCGCCTCGTCGACGACGCCGCCGGCACCCCGCGCGAGTGGGAGCTCGACCTGCGCGAGGGGATGAGCCGCCGCGAGGCGCTGACGGTCCAGTTCGCGGAGAACTTCCACCAGAGAAAGCCGGAGCCGATCCTGTTCGCCCGCGCGGTCCGCCAGATCATGATCGAGGACCCCGCGCTGACCGCCGCCGAGGTCTCGCGCATGACCGGCGCGCC
>JAATFK010000237.1 GCA_015655225.1 Solirubrobacterales bacterium
CTCGTACGGCTCGTGGTAGGTCGTCGTGATCGTCGCCATCAGGCCGATCCGCTCCGTCACCGCGGCGAGCGCCGCCAGCAGCGTGAAGCTGTCGGGTCGCCCGACGACGTCGAGGTCGTGCACGTGGCCGGCGTGCTCGCGCAGGCTGAGGCCCTCCGCGAGGAAGAAGAAGTCGAACTTCGCCCGCTCCGCCGTCTGCGCGAGGCGCACGAACGAGTCGAACTCGATGTGGCTTCCGGAGGCCGGGTCGCTCCACACGGTCGTGTTGTTGACGCCCGGGAAGTGGGCCGCCAGGTGGATCTGCTTGCGCGGGGCGCTCATGCGACCGCGGCGGCGTAGCGGTTGGCGGGACGGGCGAGGCCGAGGCGCTCGCGCAGCGTCCCCTCCTCGTAGGCGCCGCGGAACGCGCCGCGCGTCTGGAGCACCGGAACCAGCTCGCCGACGATCGCGTCGAGGTCGTGCGCGAGGGCGGCCGGTCGCAGCCGCACGCCGGCGGCACCGGCCTCCTGCCAGGCGACCAGCTCGTCGGCGAGCGCCGTCGCGGTCCCGGCGAACAGCGGCGCGTCGCTGGTGAGCGGCCCGCCGTCGAGCGCGTCGAGGCGCGCGAGCCGCTCGGCCGCCGCGCCGGGACGCGCGTCGAGCGCGACGAGCAGGTCGGCGAAGACGAGCGGGCCGCCGTCCTCACGCGCGGCGGGCGCCCCCGCGCGCAGCGTGGCGACGATCGCGGAGAGCCCGGCCGGGTCGGGCGCGGTCACGAACACCACGTCGGCGCTGGCGGCGGCGAAGCGCAGCGCGGCGTCCGAGCTCGCGAGCGCCGCGACGAGCGGCTGGCCCTGCGGCGGGCGCGGCGTGATCGACGGGCCGCGCACCGGGTAGCGCGGACCGGGCGCGTCGACGTAGTGGAGCCGGTCGCGGTCGACGAAGCGTCCCCGCTCGCGGTCGCGGATCTCGGCGCCGTCCTCCCAGCTGTCCCACAGCCGCCGCACCACCTCGACGTGCTCGCCTGCCTCCGCGTACAGCAGCTCCTCGGAGGCAGGGACCGGCGCCGCGCGCGGACCGACGGTGCTCGCCTCCTCCGGGTCGCCGGAGGCGCGGGCGAGCCAGCCCCCGCGGCCGCCGCTGACGAAGTCGAGCGTCGCGATCGCGGTCGAGACGTGGAACGGCTCGGTCTGCGTCGTCGTGGCGGTCGGGACGAGCCCGAGCCCGCGCGTGAGCGGCGCGACGCGCGCGGCGAGCAGCACGGCGTCGAGCCAGCCGCGGACCTGGTCGGAGCGGGTCGACTGGAGCGCGAACGCGTCCTCGAACGTCGCGAAGTCGAGCAGGCCGTCCTGCGCGCGGCGGACGCGGTCGACCCACAGCCCGGCGGTGAACAGCTCGTCGGCGCGGGCGCCCGGCTCGCGCCACGCCGCCGGGTGCCAGCCGGCGCCGTCGAGCGCGACGGCGAGATGCAGGGCGGGCGACGCGGACATGAGACGGAGGGTAGCGAGAGTTCGAGGGTTGTCTATTCGTCTGCCGTTTCGTGCTAGACAGAGGGGCATGACCGCGTACTCGGTGCTCGAACAGGCTCCGGTCCGCGCCGGCTCACCGCCGGGCGCCGCGGTCCGCGACGCGATCGCGCTCGCCCGGCACGTCGACCGGCTCGGCTACCAGCGCTTCTGGATCGCCGAGCACCATGCGATTGAGAGCGTCGGGATCGGCGCGCCCGAGGTCGTGATCGGATCGGTCGCGGCGGCGACGAGACGGATCCGCGTCGGCTCCGGCGGGATGCTGCTGCCGAACCACCGGCCGCTGCACGTGGCGGAGCAGTTCAAGGCGCTCGCGGCGCTCTACCCGGGACGGATCGACCTCGGGATCGGCCGCTCGGAGGGCGCGACCGACGCCGCCACCGTGCTCGCCTTCGGCCGGCCGCCGGACAACGACCACGGGGCCGGCTTCGAGCGCCAGCTCGACGAGCTGCTGGCCTTCGGCGGCGTCGTGCCGCTGGACGACGGCGACCCGCCCGCGAGCGTCCGCGCGACGCCGCGCGACGTCCCGCTGCCGCCGGTCTTCCTGCTCGGCTCCAGCCCGAACAGCGCCGTCACGGCGGCCGCCAAGGGCCTCGGCTACGGCTTCGCCGTCCACACGAACCCGGACGCCGCCGCCGGTGCGCTGCTGAGCTACCGCGAGCGGTTCGTGCCGCGCCACGACGGCGACCGCCCGCACGCGATCCTCGCCGTCAGAGTGATCGTCGGCTCTGACGACGCGCACGCCGACGCGCTCGCCGAGCCGTCGCGGCTGACGATGGCGCAGCACCGCTCCGGCAACCCGGCGCGGATGGTCGACGCCGCCACCGCGCTCGCGCACGAGTGGAGCGACACCGAGCGCCAGGCGCTCGCGTCGCTGCACCCCGAGGCCGACGTGACCGGCAGCCCCGAGCACGTGCGCGACCGGCTCGCCGCGCTCGTCGAGGAGGCCCAGGCGGACGAGGTGATCGTCATCACGAACACGTTCGACCCGGCCGAGCGCCGCGCTTCCTTCACGCGGCTGGCGGCGGTCCTGCGACTCGCGCCGACGGCCGCGCCGCCTCCGTCGCCCGTCGCGATCCACCGCGACTGAGCGCGGGGCGCCCGGGCGGGCGCCCTACCCGCGCCGGCTCTCGCTCGCGAGCAGCGCTCGCGCCCCGTCGAGCGGCCCGGGCGCGATCCAGTCCTCGACGTCGACGTCCGCGTCGAGGAACCCGTGGGTCAGGAGGAAGTGCCGCTGCGCGTCGAGCGCGGCCAGCTTGTGGGCGGAGAGGTCGATCTGCAGCTGATCGTGGAGGCCGCGACCGTGGGCCGCGAGCACCTGCCGCGGCGTCGTGCCGGTCTCCGCCGCGACCGCCTCGGCGACCTCGTCGGGGTGGAGCGTCGCCCAGGCGCCGACGCGCAGCAACGTCGCGAGCGCGCGGACGACCAGCTCGGGCTGGCGCTCCAGGAGGCCCGCCTCGACCGTCACGAGCGCCGGCGTGCGCGCGCCGGCGCGGACCATCGGGTCGAGCTGCGTGCCGAGGTTCACGACCTCGCGCGCGCCGATCCGCGCGGCCGCGGCGGCGCCCGCCGGGCCGGCGAGGAAGATCGCGTCGACCTCGCGGCGCAGCAGCGCGTCGGTCTCGGCGGCGTAGGGCTCGGCGCCGGCCGCGTCCGCCACGCCCGCCTCGACGTCGACGTAGTCGACCTCGTCGGCGAAGACGCCGGCGAGTCCGGTCGCGACGTGGAAGCCACGGCGCGCGGCGGCCCGTTCGACGTCGACGGGCTGCTCGTCGCGGCGCGGCAGCGCAAGCCGCCGCTCGGCCAGCTCGGCCGGCTCGCGGATCGGCGCGTCGGCCGCCGTCACGATCCCTTGGTACTCGTCGACCCAGGTGAGCCCGAGCAGCCGCGTCTGCGCGCCGCGCGCGCGGGCCCACAGCGGGCCGACGCTGCCGCCCTCGCGCAGCAGCCCGGGCAGCTCGTGCTCCAGGTGCTGGGCGCGCAGCGAGGCAGCCGTCTCGTCCTGGAGCGTCGCCAGCTCGACCTCGTCGCCCAGCTCGTGCGCGAGCCAGCCGAGCCGGTGCGCGATCCCGACCGTCGTCGGCATGCGGCAGCGGCTCAGCCACAGCCGCTCGCGCGCGGCGCCGGGAGCGACGCCGGGTGGGACGAGCGCGCGTGCCGGGCTCATCGCCCTCCGCCCCGGACGCCGAACCGCGCGCCGGGCCTCGCCGCCGGAGAGGAGGAGCGGCGAGGCCCGAGCGTGCGATCTGCTGCGTCCCCGGAGATGGCGTGCGACGGACGCCCCCGGACGTCCTCGCGGAACGGTCGGCTGCGCGGCGGTCCCCATCTGACCCCGTGATACAGCCAAACCCCGATCGGCTTTCGCACCTTAGCCATCTCGGCGAGTGTAACCCATCTCGACCGTATTGGTCGGGAATACGTGGGTGGATGGCTGGTATGTGGGGACTTGTAGCAAAGAATCCGGACAAAACCGGTCGTGTTTGTTGTACGGTTCCGGCGCGTCAGCCCACTCGACAAGGAGCCGCATCAGGTGGAAGTCAACGACCGCGCCGTCATCACCCGGCGTCGCCTCATCCGGCACGGCCTCCAGGGCTCGGCGCTGTTCGCGCTGACGCCCGTGATCGCCGCCTGCGGGGGATCGTCCGGCAGCAGCACGACCGCGACGACCGCCGGCACCGGCACCGGCGCGGCTGCCGGGACGCCGAGAAGAGGCGGGACCCTGACGTTCGCGCGCAGCGTCGCGCCGACGCAGCTCGACCCCGCCAACTCGATCATCGCGGGCGACGTCTACACGCTCGACAAGATCTTCGAGCCGCTCTTCATCACCTCCGCCGACGGCAAGCTGACGCCCTGGCTCGCGACCAGATACGAGACCAGCGCCGACCACCTGACCTGGACCTTCCACCTGCGCCCCGGCGTCAGATTCTCCGACGGGACGGCGCTGACCGCCGACGACGTCGTCTTCTCGATCAGACGCGCCGCCGGCAACGCGAGAGGCCCGCTCAGCTTCCTCGACTCGGCGATCAGAACGATCACGGCGCAGGGCACGGACACCGTCGTGATCAAGCTGAGACAGCCGTGGGCGCCGTTCCTCTCCGACATCTCGGTCTTCGCGAACGCGATCCTCCCGAGAGACTTCGGCGGCCGATCGGAGAAGGCGTTCTTCGCCGCCCCGGTCGGCACGGGGCCGTTCACGCTCACGGGCTTCAAGCCCGACAGCAACCTGACGCTGACCGCCAACCCGCACTACTGGCAGGCCGGCAGACCGTACCTCGACTCGGTGCAGCTGAACTACGTCACCGACGACAACCAGCGGCTGCTCCAGCTCAAAGGCGGTCAGGCGCAGGTGATCGACTCCGTCCCGCCGGCGAACGTCGCGTCGCTCAGAAGCACCGCCAACGTCGAGGTCGGCGTCTACCCCGCGTGGGAGGTCGACCTGCTCGTCTTCAACGAGAGAGTCCCGCAGTTCGCCGACCGCCACGTGCGGCGCGCGATCGCGCACGCGATCAACACCGCGACGCTCGTGCAGGCGACGAGCTTCGGCACCGCCAGAGCGGGCGGCTCGTTCTTCCCGCCGAGCCTCCAGTACTACGCCGCCGCGACGCCGGTGCTGACCTACAGCGCGTCCGCCGCCGCGGCCGAGATGGCCCAGTCGAGATACCCGAACGGCTTCACCACGAGACTGCTGATCTCGGGTGGCGTGCAGAAGTGGAGCGAGTTCGGTCAGATCATCCAGCAGGCGCTTGCGCCCCTGAAGATCGACGTGAGAATCCAGTCGCTCGACCACGCCGCCTACGAGACGACGTTCCAGAGACTCGACTACGAGATGTTCATCGACTACGCGATCAACGACATCAGCGACGCGGACGAGATGGCGTCCTTCGAGGTCGACTTCAGAGCCGGCGGCTCGGGCTCGTACTGGTCCAGCTACGACAACCCGCAGGCGATCACGCTCGTGCACCAGGCGCAGTCGGAGTTCGACCCCGTCAGACGGGCCGCGCTCTACGCGAGACTGCAGGCGCTCGTCGCGCAGGACGCGCCGTTCGTCCCACTCGACTACCCGCCGTACCTCTACGCGAACTCGTCCAAGGTCAGAGGCTTCGCGGTCAACCCCGGCGGCGCGTACCGCCTGGAGGACGTCTGGCTCGGATGACACAGGCGGGGTGGCCGGCGCGGGCCCTTCGCTCCTATACGACGCGGCGGCTCGCGTCGGCGGTCCTCGTGGTCGCCGGCGTGGTGGTCGCCACGTTCGTGCTCCTGCACATCGTGCCGGGCGATCCGGCGCAGACGGTCCTGGGCGAGCACGCGACCCCCGCGGCGCTCGTCCAGCTGCGTCACCAGTGGGGGCTCGACAGCTCGCTGCCGACGCAGTTCGGGCGCTTCGTCTCGAACCTCGTGCGCGGCCACCTGGGAGCGTCGTACTTCTACCACGAGCCGGTCACGACGCTGATCGGGGACCGCATCGGGCAGAGCGCCGCGCTCGTCGCCGCCGCGACGCTGTTCGCCGTCCTGATCTCGGTGCCGCTGGCGGCGATCGCGGCCTCGAACCACGACCGCTTCCCCGACCATCTCGTGCGCGGCGTCTCGGTCGTCGGGCTGGGGATGCCGTCGTTCTGGATCGGGATCGTGCTGATCGAGCTGCTGGCGGTCCGCCTCACGCTGCTGCCGGTCGGCGGCTGGGGGACCGACCTCGGGACGCACCTCGAGTCGCTCGTGCTGCCGGGGCTGACGGCCGCGCTCGCGATCGTGCCGATCCTCGTCCGCAGCCTCCGCGTCGGGATGCTCGACGTGCTCGGCGCCGACTTCGTCGCGGCCGCGCGCGCGAAGGGCCTCGGCGAGACGCGCGTGCTCTACGCCCACGTCGCGCGCAACGCGCTGATCCCGACGCTGACGCTGCTGGGCCTGAACATCGCGTTCCTCGTCGGCAGCACCGTGATCGTCGAGCAGGTGTTCGCGCTCAACGGCCTCGGCTCGCTGCTGCTCGACTCGATCACGAACCGCGACTTCCCGGTCGTGCAGGCGATCACGCTCGTGCTCGCGACCAGTGTCGTGCTGATCAACCTCGCGACCGACCTGCTCGCCGCCCGCCTCGACCCGCGGATCCGGCTGCGATGAGCGCGCTGACCGCCGACGCCGAGCTGGAGCTGCCGCGCGGCACGTCGCTGTGGACGAAGGTCCGCCGCAACCCGTCGCTGACCGCCGGGCTGATCCTCTTCGGCCTGATCGTGCTGGCGGTCGTGCTCGCGCCCGTCATCACGCCCTACAAGCCGGACCACCAGGACCTCCTCAACATCTTGAGAGACCCGTCCTGGAAGCACCCGCTCGGCACCGACCAGCTCGGCCGCGACGAGCTGTCGCGGCTGCTCTACGCCGGGCGCACCGACCTGCGCGTCGGCGTGCTCGCGGTGCTCTTCCCGTTCTGCTTCGGGACCGCCGTCGGCACGCTCGCCGGCTTCTACGGCGGCTGGGCCGACACGATCGTGATGCGGATCGTCGACGTGCTCGTCGCGTTCCCCTTCTACGTGCTCGTGATCAGCCTCGTGTTCGTCGTCGGGACCGGCACGAAGGGCATCTACGTCGCGTTCGCGATCGCCGACTGGGTCGTCTACGCGCGCACCGTGCGCGCGACGACGCTCGTCGTGCGGGAGAGCGACTACGTCGCGGCGGCACGGGTCGGGGGGCTCGGCGACCTGCGTGTCATCGTCCGCCACGTGCTGCCGAACACGATCAGCCAGGCGATCGTCTACATCATGAGCGACGTCGTGCTCGTGATCGTCGCGGTCGTGACGCTCGGCTACCTCGGCCTCGGCGCGCAGCCGCCGACGCCCGACTGGGGGACGATGGTCAACGACGGCCAGCAGTTCCTCACGACGCACTGGACGCTCGCGACGCTGCCCGGCCTCGCCGTCGTCGTCACCGGCCTCTCGCTCTCGCTGATCGGCGACGGGCTCGCCGACGTGCTGCGGCCGCGATGACCGCCGCGGCGCTCGAGGTGACCGACCTGGTGCTCGCGCTCGACGAGCGCGGCGGCGGCGCGCGCGTGGTCGACGGCGTCTCGTTCGCGGTCCAGCGCGGCCACGCGCTCGGGATCGTCGGCGAGTCCGGCAGCGGCAAGAGCCTCACGCTGCGCGCGGTGATGGCGCTGCTGCCGACCGGCGTCCGGGTCGAGGGCGGGGCGGTCGCGCTCGGCGGCGAGCCGCTCGCGCTCGGGGGGCGCGCCGCGCGCCGCGAGCGTCGCGGGCGCGTCGCGATGGTCTTCCAGGACGCGCTCAGCGCGCTCGACCCGGTGCAGACGGCCGGCAGCCAGGTCGCCGAGGTCGGGCGCCGCGTGATGGGAATGTCGCTGTCGGCCGCCTGGGAGCGGGCCGTCGAGCTGCTCGGCCTGGTCGGGATCCGCGAGCCGGCGCGCCGGGCGCGCGCCTACCCGCACGAGCTGTCGGGGGGGATGCGCCAGCGCGTGATGCTGGCGGTCGCGCTCGCCTCCGAGCCCGACGTGCTGCTGTGCGACGAGCCGACGACGGCGCTCGACGTGACGGTCCAGGCGCAGGTGCTGGAGCTGCTCGACGACCTGCGCCAGCGGCTCCAGCTCGCGCTCGTGTTCGTCAGCCACGACCTCGCCGTCGTGCGCCAGCTGTGCGACGAGGTCGCCGTCATGTACACCGGCCGCGTCGTGGAGACGGGGGCGACCGCACCGCTGCTGGAGCGCCCGCGCCACCCGTACACGCTCGGGCTGCTGAACGCCGTGGTCGACGTGGACGAGCGCGGGCGCGTGCCGCGGCCGATCCCGGGAGCGCTGCCGGAGCCCGACCGGCTGCCGAGCGGCTGCTCCTTCCACCCCCGCTGCGAGCTGGCGACCGAGGAGTGCACGACGACCGACCCGCCGCTGATGGCGGTCGACGGCGAGCCCGGGCGCCGCAGCGCCTGCCTGCACTGGGAGCGGGTGGCGACGCCGTGAGCGCTCGGGCCGGCGACCTCGTCGCGCGCGAGGTGCGCGTGACCTTCCCCTCCGACGACGGCGAGCGGATCGTCGCCGTCGACTCGGTCTCGCTGTCGCTGGCGGCCGGCGAGACGCTGGGGCTGGTCGGCGAGTCGGGCTGCGGGAAGACGACGCTGGCGCGCGCGATCGTCGGCGTGCAGGCGGTCGACAGCGGCGCGATCGAGCTGGACGGCACGTCGCTCGCGCACCGCTCGCGCGCGCAGCGGCCCGCCATCCAGCCCGTCTTCCAGGACCCCTTCTCGTCCCCCAAC
>JAATFK010000483.1 GCA_015655225.1 Solirubrobacterales bacterium
CGCCGTTCCAGCTCGACCAGGCGGTCAGCGTGCCGTCGCTCGCGTGCGTGCCGAGCACCAGCGTCGGCCGCGTCGTCGGGGCACCCGACCACGGCAGCCGGTAGGCGCGGTAGGTGTCGGCGCCGGCCGGCGTCTCGAGGTCGAAGAGCAGTCTGCCGCCGTGCGAGAACTCGGTCACGTGCCGCTGCGCGCCCCAGCTCATGAAGACGTCGCCGCCGCGCAGCTCCTGCACGTTGCCCTCGGCGACGACCAGCAGGCCGCCGGGGTAGGTGTACTGGCGCACGAGCGAGGCGACGTGCGTCTTCATGTTCAGCCGCAGCACGATCCCGCGCGACTGCGGCGCCTGCTTCGGCGTCGCCTCGTTGTCGAACAGCGTGATCGTCCCGTTCGGCTGGCGGCGGACGTCGTGCTGGAGCGCGAACTTCGCGCCCGGGCCGAATCTGAAGTCGCTGCGCTTGCCGCCGAGGACCCACATCACTCTGCCGCTTCTGCGGTTGATCTTGTAGACGGCGAAGGTGTTGCGCGAGGAGACGAGCAGGTTGCCGTCGTGGTCGACGTCGATCGAGTTGACGTGGAAGAAGTCGTGCGGCGAGGTCTTCGGCGGCGGCGTCTCGCCGGCGGTCAGCGGGACGTGCGCGTAGGCGCTCCAGCTGAAGACGATCCGGCCGGTCTTGACGTCCACCTCGCGGACGATCGAGTCCCACAGCTGCCCGTTCTTCTTGCCGCCGACCTTCGAGAGGTTCGCCGGCCGCTCGCGGTAGACGGTGAAGAGGGCGGTGCCCCGCTTCGTCAGCTGGATCTCGTGGTGGTCGCCCTGCAGGCCGCCACCCGCCTTGATCGTCGCGATCACCTTGTAATGGCGGTTCATCACGACGTACTCGCCGAGGCCGTGCCCGTAGCCGGTGCTTCTGCCCTGCCACCAGACGAGCACCGGCTTGCCCTCGTAGGTCTGCTGGCGGAAGGAGAACGCGGCGAGGCCCTTCGGCACCGGGTGAAACCAGATCACGCGGCCCTTGTCGTCGACGATCTCGGGGCCGCTCTGGCCCGGCCCGTTCTTGATCGCGAGGAAGATCTTGCCCTTCGCGACCGACTTCGCCGCCGGCTTGACGACGGTCAGGCGGTTCGGCGTCAGGTCCGGGCGCGAGTGGAAGTGCACGACGTCGGCCGCGTCGGCCTTCGCGGTCGGCTTGCTCGTGCCCTTGCTGCCCGAGGAGCCGGTCAGCAGCACGACGACGACGACCGCCGCGCCCGCGACCAGCAGCACGCCGAGCGGGACCAGGTACCGGGGACGGACGGCGCGCATCGGCGTCTGATTCTGCCCGCTCGACCCTAAGAGCGCCTGAAGAGTCGCCCCGCGAAGCCGGCGCCGGGACGGGCGCCGATCGTTTGACACGGTCGAAGGCTCGACCTTAACGTGGCGCCTCATGAGCCCCGAGCCAGCCGTGCCCACGCCCGATCCACTGCGTTGGAGAGCGTTGATCGTCCTCGCCGTGGCGCAGTTCATGGTCGTTCTCGACGCGTCGATCGTGAACGTCGCGCTGCCGTCGATCAGAGAGCACCTGCACTTCACCGACGCGAACCTGCAGTGGGTCGTGAACGCCTACACGCTCACCTTCGGCGGCTGCCTGCTGCTGGGCGGCCGCGCGGCCGACCTGTTCGGCCGCCGGCGGATCTTCATCGCGGGCCTGGGGCTGTTCGCGGTCGCGTCGCTGGCGGGCGGCTTCGCGACCTCCTCCGGCTGGCTGATCGTCGCGCGCGGGGTCCAGGGGCTCGGCGCCGCGGTCGTCTCGCCGGCGGCGCTCTCGATCGTCACGACGACGTTCACCGAGGGTGCGGAGCGCAACAGAGCGCTCGGCATCTGGGGCGCGCTGGCGGGCGCGGGCGGCGCCGTCGGCGTGCTGCTCGGCGGGATGCTGACGCAGTGGGCCGGGTGGGAGTGGGTGCTGTTCGTGAACGTGCCGATCGGGATCGTCGCCGCCGTGCTCGCGCCGCGTTGGGTGCGGGAGAGCCGTGGTGAGGAGCAGACGAGCCTCGACATCCCGGGCGCCGTGCTCGTGACGGGCGGCCTGATCGTGCTCGTCTACGCGCTCGTCGACGCCAACAGCGCCGGCTGGACCTCGACCCAGACGATCGTCCTGCTGATCGCGAGCGTCGTGCTGCTGGTCGCGTTCGTCGCCTGGGAGCTGCGCACGCGCTTCCCGATCATGCCGCTGCAGATCTTCCGCAACCGCAACGTCGCGAGCGCCGACGCGGTCGCGCTGCTGGTCGGCGCGTCGCTCTTCTCGATGTTCTTCTTCATCTCGCTCTACCTGCAGCAGGTGCTCGGCTACGACGCCCTCAAGGCCGGGCTCTGCTATCTGCCGCTGGCGTTCTCGATCATCGTCTCGGCCGGCGCCGCCTCGCAGCTGGTGACGAGAGTCGGGCCGAAGCCGATCCTCGTCGGCGGGCTCGTGCTGACGGCGATCGGGCTGCTGCTGTTCACGCAGGTGAGCGCCGGCGGCTCGTTCGGCGGCGACGTGCTGCTGCCCTCGATCGTCGTCGCGCTCGGGCTCGGCTTCAGCTTCGTCCCGATCACGATCGTCGCGCTCGCGGGGGTGACGCCGAACGAGGCGGGGCTCGCGTCGGGGCTGATCAACACCGCGCAGCAGGTCGGCGGCGCGCTCGGGCTCGCGATCCTCGGCTCGATCGCGACCTCGCGGACGAACCACGTGCTCGCCTCTTCAGCTCCCGGCTCGGGCCTGCCGCATGCGCTGACGGAGGGCTTCAAGGTCGCCTTCGCGGTCGGCGCCGGCTTCGCGGTGCTCGGCGTCGTGCTCGCGCTCGTCGTCGTCCCGCGCGTGCGGGCCGACTAGGTCGAGCCGGGCGCCCCGGTGGCTGCCTAGCCGCCTTTACGCCCCGTGGTCGGTCGGCGCGCCGCCGAGCAGGTCGAGCAGCTTGTCGCGGCGTCTCGCGGCGGGGCGGTCGGGGCGGAAGCGGTGGCGGGCGCGGTCGAGCTTGTCCCGGTCGTAGCGGCGCCGCGCCCAGGGCGAGTCGGGCTTCGCCAGGCGGACCACGGTCCAGACGCCGAGCGGCCACAGGTGCAGGGCGAAGAAGCCGAGCACGTAGCGGCCCTTCAGGAAGGTCAGCCCCGAGAGCACGAAGCTCATCAGGACCGCGCCGACGGCGACGAGCGTCGAGCCGGCGCCGCCGAGCCCGACCGGCCGGACCCCGAGCACGACGACGATCGCGAAGACGGTCGCGAGCACGACCGCGTCGAGTGACGCGCGTCCCTCCTTCGCCCAGTAGACGTCCTCCAGGTGGAGCCAGAGGGCGAACTCGTCGAGCGTGAAGCCCGCGCCGATCCCGAATCCGACGGCCGTGATCTGCCCCCACGGCTCCTCCAGCTCGGTCGCGAAGGCGACGAACCCGCAGGCCAGGATCAGCACGATTCCCCACACCAGATGGTGGATGTGGAGGCCGTTGCCGGTCGTCACGCTGCCGGGCCACCAGGGCACGCGCGGACTGCGCGTGAGGCGGGCGCTGGTGCGGATGAAGCCGAACGAGACGAAGAACGCGATCAGCAGGAGCAACGCCGGTCCACGCGGCGACGTGAGCGACGGATCGAGGTCGAAGCGGAGGACGGCGAGCGGCATCATGAGGGGTCGAACACTAACTTCGGTATCAGCGGGAGCGACGCGTGCACGACACCGCTCCCTCTGAGATCCGGAGCTGTGGTACGTTGCGCGCGTTCTGCCGGATCATCGGGGTCCGGCTCGTGCCCGCGCTCGCAGGTGTTGCACCAGCATCCTCCGCGTCCGCAGCACATCATCGAGGAGGACTGCAATGCCCACAGGAACCGTGAAGTGGTTCAGCGACGACAAGGGCTTCGGCTTCATCACGCCGGACGATGGCTCGAAGGACCTGTTCGTGCACCACAGCAGCATCCAGACCGACGGCTTCCGCACCCTCGCCGAGGGCGCGACGGTCCAGTACGAGTCTGAGCCGGGCGAGAAGGGCCCGCGCGCGATCAACGTCACGACGACCAGCTGAGCGTCGTCGGACCGAGTTGACGTCGGCTGCCGGGCCCGCCGCACGCGGCGGGCCCGGCGCCTGACGACGACTCAGGCGTTGCGGCTCGTCGCGGGCTGCGCGCCGAACTCGGTCACGTCGTACACGTGATTGCTGACGACCTCGCGGATCGAGGCGTCCTCCGCCCCGGGGCGCCCGCAGTGCACCAGATACGGCTGGTTGCGTCCGAGGTCGAGGATCGCGAGCACCGTCTCGCCGTGGATCGGATCGGGCTGCCCGACCTCGGTCCAGCAGTCGACGCCGGCACGGCGCGACCACAGCCGGAAGATCCGGCGCGTCGTCACCGGGACCTGCCCGGTGTCCGCCTCCGCGCAGGCGCAGATCGCCGCGTAGGCGCCCTCCAGCGCGTCCTCCTGCTCCACGAGATCCTCGCAGGGCAGCAGATGCGGGACGAAGAAGGCGGTCACGCCTGCGGTCCTCGGATGCGTCTCGGCTTCGCAGCTCGTGGCTTGGGCGGGTTCATGCGGCGCTCCTCTGCGGTCATCTGGCGAATCACCAGCGTCCCGTTCTCGACCTGGCGACGGATGTCGTCGAGTTGGCGCTGGCGGCGCTCCTCTTGCTGCTGCTGCACAGATCTCATCTGCGCCCGACCTCCGCGGCTCGGCTCCCACTGAGGGTACCGCGCCGACGCGACACCGCAAAGGTGACTATTTCTTGGGTGCGTCGCGCGGCGGCAGCTGCAGCTCCCGCGCCGCCTCCGGCTGGCCCGACTCGAGCTCGCGCTGGCGCTCCAGCTCGGCGTCGAGCTCGAGCCCGAAGAGCAGCGCGAGGTTCGCGATCCAGATCCAGACGAGGAAGATGATCACGCCGCCGAGCGTCCCGTAGGTCTTGTTGTACGAGCCGAAGTTGGAGACGTAGAAGCTGAAGCCGACGGAGGCGACGATCAGCAGCACGAGCGCGGCCGCCGCACCCGGCGTGATCCAGCGGAATCTGCGGTGGCGCACGTTCGGGCCGACGAAGTCGAGGATCGCGATCATCACGATCACGATCAGCAGCATCACCGGGTACTTGGCGATGTTCCAGACGGTGACGGCGGAGCTGCCGACGCCGATCTGGTCGCCGACCGACTTCGCGAGCGTGCCGGTGAAGATGAAGCCGATCGCGAGGAACGCGATCATCACGACGAGCACGACCGTGACCGCGACCTGCAGCGGGCGCAGCTTCCAGAACGGCCGTCCCTCGGGCACCTCGTAGATCGCGTTCGCCGCGCGCATGAAGGCACCGATGTAGCCCGACGCCGACCACAGCGCGCCGAGCACGCTGACGCCGAACAGCGCGCCCGCCCCGCCCTTGTTTCTGATGATCCCCGAGATCGTCGTGCGGACGGTGTCGACGGTCGAGCCGGGCGCGACGTGCTTGACGATCGACAGCAGCGCGTCGACCGTCTGCGGGTACTCGCCGAGCAGGCCGACGAGCGAGACGAACACGAGCATCAGCGGGAAGATCGACAGCACCGAGTAGTACGTCAGCGCCGCCGCCCAGTCGGTCAGGCCGTCGGCCTGGAACGCTCTCCCCGCGCGTCTGATCGTCGCCAGCCAGCCGCGGCCGCTGATGTCGGTCGGGCCGGCGGGGGAGCCGGGCGGCGGGTGCTCCAGCGCGTCGCGCTGCTGTTCGATTCTCGTGTCGGTCGGCCGGCTCATGAGGTGGTTGCCAGCGACCTACCCGCCTGGCGGCGTGCCACACCCCGGAGGGCGTGCCGCCGCGCTTCTATCTGATGTGCACGCCCGAGATCGCGCGTGCGATCACGAGGCGCTGGATCTCGGAGGTGCCCTCGAAGATCGTGTAGATCTTGGCGTCGCGGTGCCAGCGCTCGACCGGGAACTCGCGCGTGTAGCCGTTGCCGCCGAGGATCTGGATCGCCCGCTCGGTCGCCCAGACGGCTACCTCGCCGGCCTTCAGCTTGCTCATCGAGCCCTCGGCGGCGGCGAACGGCTTGCCCGTTCTCCCCATCCACGAGGCGCGCCAGACGAGCAGCCGGGCGGCGTCGATCTCCATCTTCATGTCCGCGAGCGCGAACGCGATCGCCTGGTTCTCGATGATCGCGCGCCCGAACTGGGAGCGGTCTCTCGCGTACTGGAGCGCGTACTCGTAGGCCGCGCGGGCGATCCCGATCGCCTGCGCGCCGACCGTCGGGCGCGAGGCCTCGAACGTCGCCATCGCCGCCTGTCCGCGCGATCTGACGCCCTCGCGGGCGCGCGCCAGCCGCTAGTCGAGCTTCTCTCTGCCGCCCAGCAGGCAGGCGCCGGGGATGCGGCAGTCGTCGAGGAAGACGTCGGCCGTGTGCGACGCGCGCAGCCCGTGCTTCTTCACCTTCGTCCCCATCTGGAGGCCGGGGGTGCCGGGCGGGATCACGAACGACGCCTGGCCGCG
>JAATFK010000269.1 GCA_015655225.1 Solirubrobacterales bacterium
CAGCACCACGAGCACGAGCGCCAGCGCTGGCGCGGGCGATGCGACGGCGGGCAGAGCGGTCTTCACGACCAACTGCGCCAGCTGCCACACGCTTGCGGACGCGGGCACGTCGGGCACGGTCGGTCCGAACCTGGATCAGCTGAGACCGAGTGACGCGCTCGTCACCAGACAGGTGACCAACGGCGGCGGCGGCATGCCGGCGTTCGGCGGTCAGCTGTCGGCGGGCGACATCGCGAACGTCGCGGCGTACGTCTCGTCGGTCGCGGGCAGAAGAACCAGCACCAGAAGCGCCGGCGGCGCCGGCACCCCGTAGCACCCAGCAGCTGAGCCGGAGGGGGCCAACCCCTCCGGCTCACCCGCGCGGCGGGGCCGCGGGCGCACCACTCGCGCCCGCTGCAGCCGCTGCCATCTGCTTCAGCATCGCGTCGTGGTTGCGGTCGAGCTCGGCGCGAGTCTCGGCGGCGATCACGGCGTTGTTGTGAATCGTCAGCTCGTTGTCCTGTCTCTGCTCCCCGGCGAGTGACCAGTTGGTCGAGCCGCGGACCGTGTAGACGCCGTCGACGATGACGACCTTCATGTGCGAGATCGCCCCCGCCGTGCTGTGCCCGATCGCGATCGAGTTGCCGATCAGGTCGTTGCTCCACGCTCTCAGCAGCTCTCGCTCGTGGACGCCGCCGGCCTGCGATCTGTCGAGGCTCATCTGGACGAAGACGTGCTCGTCGGCGAGCTTCTCGCGGATGATCGTGTCGAGCGCGGTGTCGTCGTAGCCGTACATGTTCAGCACGATCGACTTCTGCGTCGAGGCGAGCAGCGCGGTCAGCACGCCGTGGAGGTCGTCGACCGGCGAGTAGAACGTCCGCACGTCCTCCGGGTAGCCGTCGAGGAAGCGTCTGCCGGCCTTGTACTGCCCCAGCTGATCCCAGTCGAACGGGTCTGCCGGCGCGGCGGCCGGCATCGCTCTAGTTTGTGGCATGGCGGCAGCATAGGCAACGCCCGCGGCGAGCGGGAGGCGTCTTGGCGCCGCGACACTTGCAAGCTTGGACTTATAAGTCCATACTGATGACATGACCGACGAGATCGATCCCGAGCAGGTCGCCGCCGCCCTCGCGCTGAGCGTCGGGCTGCTGCGCCGCCGGCTGCGCTCGGCGCCCGTCGACGGCGAGCTGACGCTGCCGGAGTCGGCCGCGCTCTCGCGCCTGGACCGCGGCGGCCCGACGACCGCGGCGGCGCTCGCGCGGACCGAGCAGATCACCCCCCAGTCGATGGGCGTCACGCTCGCGGCGCTGGAGGCGCGGGGGCTGATCGAGCGCGCGCCCGACCCCGAGGACGGGCGCCGCGTGATCCTGACGCTGACCGAGACCGGGCGCGCGGTCCTGCGTGACCGCCGCAGCGCCCGCACCCGGCAGCTCGCGGAGGCGCTCGCCGCCTTCACGCCCGAGGAGCTGGAGCAGCTGCTGGTCGCCGCGCCCCTGATCGAGCGCCTCGCGGAACGCCTGTGAGCCCGGCGGCCGCGAGCACGGAGGCGGCGAACGACCGCTACAAGTGGATCGCGCTCGCGAACACCACGGCCGCGGTCTTCATGTCGCAGCTCGACGGCTCGATCGTGTTGATCTCGCTGCCGGCGATCTTCCACGGCATCCACCTCGACCCGCTCGCGTCGAGCAACATCGGCTACCTGCTGTGGATGCTGATGGGGTACCGGCTCGTGCAGGCGGTGCTGGTCGTCACGGTCGGGCGGCTCGGCGACATGTACGGCCGCGTCAAGATCTACAACGCCGGCTTCGTCGTCTTCACCGTCGCCTCGATCCTGCTGTCGTTCGATCCCCTGCACGGCGCCCACGGCGCCGACTGGCTGATCGGCTGGCGTTGCCTCCAGGCGCTCGGCGGCTCGATGCTGACCGCTAACTCGGCCGCGATCCTGACCGACGCGTTCCCCGCCGAGCAGCGCGGGTTCGCGCTCGGCAGCAACCAGGTCGCGGGGCTCTCGGGGATGTTCATCGGGCTCGTCGCGGGCGGCGTGCTCGCGAGCATCGACTGGCGGCTCGTGTTCTGGGTCAACGTGCCGGTCGGCGTCTTCGGGACGATCTGGGCCTACCGCACGCTGCGGGAGACGAGCCAGCGCAGCGGCGGCCGGATCGACTGGTGGGGCAACATCACGTTCGCGATCGGGCTGAGCGCGATCCTCATCGCGATCACCTACGGGATCCAGCCGTACGCCGGCCACGAGATGGGGTGGACGAACCCGCTGATCTTCGGCTCGATCGCCGGCGGCGTCGCGATGCTGGGCGTGTTCGCGCTGATCGAGACGCGGGTCGCGGCGCCGATGTTCCAGTTCAGCCTCTACCGCATCCGGGCGTTCACGGCCGGCAACCTCGCGTCGTTCGCGGTCTCGATCGCCCGCGGCGGGCTGCAGTTCATGCTGATCATCTGGCTGCAGGGGATCTGGCTGCCGTTGCACGGCTACCGGTTCGAGGACACGCCGCTGTGGGCCGGCATCTACCTGCTGCCGCTGACGGTGGCGTTCCTGATCTCCGGGCCGATCTCGGGCTCGATGTCAGACCGCTTCGGGGCCCGCACGTTCGCCACCGTGGGCCTGCTGCTGG
>JAATFK010000238.1 GCA_015655225.1 Solirubrobacterales bacterium
CGACGCCGGGAGCGAACCGGATCGCTCTCGTCAGCGTCGCGAGCGGGCCGGTCGTCGACGCGGCCCCCGACCAGAGCGCGAGGCAGTCGAGCGAGACCTGCCCGCCGGCGTGCTGGTCGCGGCGCCACCAGGTCGCGAAGTCCGCGCCCAGCTCGCGGGCGAGGCGCGCGATCGTCGTGCGGCAGACCAGCTCGACCGGCGCCGCGTCGGTCATCGCGCCGTCGAGCGCGTGGTGCAGCCGCAGGTCGAGGGCTGCCTCCTCGGGCGGCCGCACGAGCGACGCCTGCCCGGGACCGTGGTGCGGCTGGGCGCGCGGCGTCGGCGCGACCGCCAGCCGCTCGGCGAGCCAGTCGGCCAGCTGCTCCGGCCGCAGCGGCCGGCTCACGCCGTAGCCCTGCGCTAGGTGGCAGCCGAGCGCGGCCATCGCGTCCAGCTCCTCGGCCCCCTCGGTCCCCTCGGCGACGACCGTCATCCCGAGGTGGCGCCCGAGCGACGCGACCGCCGCGATCACGCCGCGGTCGTGCCCACGGCGATACTGCTCGAGGAACGCGCGGTCGATCTTCAGCTCGTCGAGCGGGAGCAGCTGCAGGCGGCCGAGCGAGGAGTAGCCCGTGCCGAAGTCGTCGAGCGACAGCCGCACGCCGAGGCTCTTGAGGTGGCCGAGGACCTGCTGCGCGAACGCGGGGTCGCCGGGCAGCGCGTCCTCCGTGACCTCGAGCGTGAGTCATCTGGGCGCGATTCCGGAGGCGCGCAGCGCGTCGCCGACGCGCTCGACGATCCCGGTGTCGGCGAGCGCGTGGGCGGAGACGTTGACCGAGACGCCGAGGTGGACGCCCAGCTCGTCCAGCTCGCCGACGCAGCGGAGCGCGCGCCGCAGGACCGCGCTCGTGAGCGCGTCCGCGAGCCCGTTCGCCTCGGCGAACGGCACCATCAGCAGCGGCGGGACCTCGCGGCCCTCGACCGGCCGCCAGCGTGCCAGCGCCTCCAGCGCGACGATGGTTCCACTGCAGAGGTCGAGCTGCGGCTGCAGGTCGACGACGACCGCGTCGCGCGCCAGCGCCTCCTCCAGGTCCTCACGCCGGAGCCCCCAGGGGAGGCCGGTGGCGTCGGGCACGTCGGCGCGCACGGCGACCGCGCCGCGCTCGGTCAGCTGGTTCCCGCCCGTCATGACTCGTCCTCCATTCGCGAAACGCATGCGACCTGGAGACGGCACCCCTGCCTGTCTCGTGGGTCAGCCTAACCGAAAACAAGAAGATCGATCTGTTCATGGCACGTAGAGCACCCGGACGCCGAGGCCGGCTCGCAGGACGTGCACGACCGTCCCGAGGCGCTCGCCGTCGACGTGCAGCTCGCCGTCGATTAGCGCCGTTCCGGCGGGCGGCCCGTCGCGCGGCAGCGACGGGAGATCAGTCAGGCTGTCGGCGACGTGCACCGCCTCCTCGGAGATTCGCGACGCGTTCCACTTCAGATCCATTGACGCTTCTACGGACGATCTCAGTGATGGGATCACCTGGGAAAAGCCCGAGGTATGTTGGCGCACGTCAGCGCCGCGATTGCTCAAGGAAGCTTCGAGAGACGCCGATGTTCCCGCCAGGATGGGCAGGGACCCATTCCTACCGCGGGACAGGCCGCTGTCGTTTGCCTACCGGGCGCGGCCCGTCCTACCGTTCACCTGCCGCCGCCACATGCTCGGGCGTGCGGCCGTCGAGCACGTCGAGCACCGCCGTGACCGCCGAGCGCGACATCGCCAGGTTCGAGGCGTCGCTGATCCCGCCGACGTGCGGGGTCAGCGTCAGCCCGCGCACGCGCGTCACCGGCCGTCCCGCCGGCGGCTCGACCTCGAAGACGTCGAGGCCGGCGGCGCCGAGCTGGCCGCGCTCCAGCGCGTCGACCACGGCCGCCTCATCGACGATCGGGCCGCGGGCGGTGTTGACGAGCACCGCCCCCGGGCGCATGCGCGCGATCGCGGCCGCGTCGATTAGCCCGCGCGTGGCGTCGTTCAGCGGCGCGTGGATGCTGACCACGTCGCTGCGCGCGAGCAGCTCGTCGAGCGCGACGAGCGGGACGTCGGCCTCGGCGTCGGCGAGGATCGGGTCGTGGGCGATCACCTCGGCGCCGAAGCCGCGCGCCCGCCGCGCGACGGCGCGGCCGATCGCGCCGTAGCCGATCAGGCCGACGGTCGCCCCGTGCAGCTGCGCCAGCGGCAGCCCGAAGTCGCGCCAGCCGCCGTCGCGCACCTGCGCGTCCTGCGCCGGCAGCCCGCGCAGCGCGCTCAGCATCAGCGCGAGCGCGTGGTCGGCGACCGTCTCGTCGTTCATCCCCGGCGTGACCGTCACGACGACACCGGCGCGCGCGGCCGCGTCGAGGTCGATCGAGTCGAGCCCGACGCCGGTCCGCGCGATCACCCGCAGCTCGGGGGCGAGAGGGAAGACGGTCGCGTCGAACGGGTCGGCGACGGCGATCACGGCGACCGCGTCGTGACAGAGCGCGACCAGCTCGTCGGGCGTGCGGTTCGACGCGCGCGGGCGGACGCGCAGGTCGAATCCGGCGTCACGCAGCCGGCCACCGGCCTCCGGGTGGTCGAGCGCGAAGCCACCGTAGGTCACGAGGACGATCGGGGCAGGCATCAGCGTGGCGTGCGCTCGTCGGTGAGGACCGGCACCGGGCGCGGGCCACCGCGCAGGAAGTCGAGCACGCCGAGCCGCCGCGCCTCGTAGACCGCCTCCCCCCGGGAGTGCGCCCCGAGCTTCGCGAACAGCGCGCGGGCGTGACCCTTCGCGGTCGCCTCCGTGATCGACAGCTCGGCCGCGACCTGCTTGAAGCGCAGCCCGCGCTCCAGCAGCAGCAGGACGCGCGACTCCTGGGCGGTCAGGTGGGTGGGGCGGTCGGGGGCGCGGGTGCGGTTGGGGGGTGCGGGCGTCGGCGCCCCCTCGCTCCGCAGGAGCCCGCGCACGGTGGCGACGAGCGCGTCGGCCCCGTCGGCGAGCACGCCATAGGCGGTGGCGCCGCCGCGCCGGGCGAGGTCGCGGCTGAGCGGCGAGTCGTTCGTCGCGACGACCAGCGCGGCGGTGTCCTCCGGGTCACGCAGGAAGCGGCCCGGATGGCCGTCGGCGAAGAAGCTGTCGCAGACGACGACCTCGGGCGGCGGCGCGGCCGGATCGGGCTCCTCGCGCGGGTCGAGGCAGAGCGTCACCTCGGCGCCGAGCGCGTGCTCCAGCAGCCGCGCGATCCCGTGGGCGACGAACGCGTCGCCGTGGCAGACGAGCACGCGCGGGGCCGCGCGTGGCAGCGCCAACGCGAGCGGCGCGCGCTCCGGCTCGTCCTCGGTCGTCGCCTTCAGGCTCATCCCGAAGTCCTACGTCCCGCCAACCGCCCGGTCAACCACCGTTTCCGACAGCTCCCCACCGGAGGAGCGTCAGTTTCCGGTCGCCCAGCGACCAGAACTTGACGCTCCTCCTCTGAAGGGACGGTTGCCGGGCGCGGCGTGGCGTGCGAGGCTGCGGAGCGGATGGCACATCGGATTGCCAGCGTCGCCGACGCGCGCGCGGCGGCGCGACGGCGGCTGCCGCGGCTCGCCTTCGACTTCATCGACGGCGGCGCCGACGGCGAGGTCACGCTGCGCCGCAACACTGCCGCGTTCGAGGAGACGACGCTGCGCCCGCACCACCTCGTCGACGTGTCCGAGCGGAGCCTCGCGACGACCGTGCTGGGGGAGCCGATCGCGCTGCCGGTGTTGATCGCGCCGACCGGGATGGCGAGCCTCGCGCACCGCGACGGCGACGTGGCGGGCGCGCGGGCGGCGCACCGAGCGGGAAC
>JAATFK010000370.1 GCA_015655225.1 Solirubrobacterales bacterium
GGAATCCCGGAGGGCACCGTCAAGGTGCGCCTTCACCGGATCCGCGGACGCCTACGGAAAGCACTGGACGCCACCCAATGAAGCCCTACAGCGACATCACTGACCCGCACCTGATCAAGGCGCTCGCCCACCCCCTGCGCGTGCAGATCCTCTCGATCCTCGAGACGCGCGAGATGGCCAGCCCGAACGAGCTTGCCGACGAGCTGAGCGTCTCGCTCGGCGTGATGAGCTACCACGTCCGGCGCCTGCACGCCCTCGGCTTCCTCGAGCTGGTCAAGCGGACGCCGCGCCGCGGCGCGATCGAGCACCACTACCGCGCGAAGGCACGGCCGCAGGTGACCGACGAGGGCTGGGCCGAGACGCCGGCGATCGTCAAGCGCGCGATGGTCGGATCGACCCTTCAGCAGCTCAGCGGCCACGTCAACGCCGCGGCTGCCGCGGGCGGCTTCGACCGCAGCGACATCCATCTGAGCCGAACCGTGATCGAGCTGGACGAGCAGGGCTGGAACGAGCTGGCCGCCGAGATGACGCACAGATGGATCGCCACGATCGACCGCCTCAAGAGCGAGAGCGCGGCCCGGCTCGCGGAGCGGGAGGCCGAGGGTGACGGCGAGGTCAAGCGCACCCCGACCGGCGTCGTGATGATGCTCTTCGAGGCCGTCGGCGACGAGGAGTCCGAGGAGGACGCGCCCGCCGAGCAGCACCTCGGGCGTCGCTCGTCCCGCCGTCCGCAGCCGCTGCACGCGGCGGCGCACAGCGGCAGCGACCTCGACTGAGGCCGCGCCCGCTCAGCCGTCCGCGAGTGCCTGGCGCGCGAGCGCGAGGATGCCGTCGCGGCTCTCGGCGACCGCGATGAAGCGTCCTATGTGGCAGAAGCGCGCGTCGGGCACGCCCGTGACCTCCGCCAGCTCGCCGTCGCTGCGGCCCGCCCAGCGCTCCGGGAGGTCCTTGCGGTTGGAGAACTCGCCCAGCACTCTCGGGACCGCCTGCAGGCCCCAGTCGCCGCCGTCGCGCGGGTAGACGACGAACAGCGCCTCGGGCGCGGTCGGCACCAGCTCGCGGTGCCACGGCATCCCGCGGTCCAGCTCGACCAGGCGCGGGTCCTCGGCCCGCCCGATCGCCGCCCGCACCAGCTCGGCGGCGCGCAGCTGCGCCGCCGCGGCGTGGATCTCGCGGGAGACGATCCCGCCCGCGAACGCGAGCGCGGCGTCGAAGGCCTCCCGCTGGGCGTCGGGCGAGTCGTCGTCGTCCCACTGCGGGTTCAGCGCCGCGACCGCGTGGGAGACGGTGAAGGGGGAGACCTGGCCGATCAGCGACTGCGTCAGCGTCTGGCCGGTGTCGTTCGCGTCGATCCCCTGGACCAGCACCTCGTCGATCCGCGTCGCGATCTCGGCGCTGGCGCAGACGCGCTCGCCGAACGCCCGCCAGACGAGCCCGAACGAGGCGTAGCGGATGCCGTTGGGCCGCTCGCCGGCGCCGCCGCGCTGGTGGTGGTCGAAGTCGCCGGTCGCGGGGTCGTTGCGCTGGCCGACGTCGACGCGCAGGTCGCTGGCGGCCATCAGCTCGGGATCGCGCGTGCGCACGATCTCCAGCTCGTCGCCGTGGAGCAGGGTGAGGACGGCGAGGGCGAAGACGTCGTCGGCGTGGAAGGACCCGTTGTGGGTGGCGGCTCTCATCCCTCCAAGCTATGCGATCGGGCCGATGGAGTGCTCAGGCAGGGCGCTCCGGCAATGCCTTGTAGGCTGGGGACGTGGCGAGCATCAGCGCGGCAGCGGCACGGCGGATCGCGCTCGCCGCCCAGGGGTTCGCCGACCCGCGGCCCACCGGCCGCGTCGACGCACGTCACGTCCGGCGGGTGCTGGAGCGGATCGCGATCCTCCAGCTCGACTCCGTCAACGTCTTCTCGCGCACGCACTACCTGCCGCTCTACTCGCGCCTCGGTCCCTATCCGCGCGCGCTGCTCGACACGCTCAGCGGCCACAGCGCCGGGCCGGTGCGGCGGGAGCTGTTCGAATACTGGGCGCACGAGGCGTCGCTGCTCCCGGTCGAGCTGCAGCCCTACCTGCGCTGGCGGATGGCGCGCGCCGACGCGGAGGCGTGGGGCGGGATGCGGCGGATCGCCCTCGACAAGCCGCAGCTGGTCGCCGACGTGCTCGCGCTGGTGGAGTCCGACGGGCCGGTCCGCGCCAGCGAGGTCGGCTCCGAGCGCGCCGCCCGCAGACCGGGCGAGATGTGGAACTGGCACGAGGGCAAGATCGCGCTGGAGTACCTCTTCTGGTCGGGCAGGGTGACGGCCGCGCGCCGGATCAACTTCGAGCGCCGCTACGACCTGCCGGAGCGGGTCCTCCCGCCCGCCGTGCTGGCCGAGCCGACGCCGACCGTGGAGGAGGCGCAGCGGGAGCTGGTGCGCGTCTCGGCGCGGGCGCTGGGGATCGCGACCGAGCCCGGCCTCGGCGACTACTTCCGCCTGCCGCGCGCGGAGTCGAAGGCGCGCGTCGCGGAGCTGGTGGAGGCCGGCGAGCTGGAGGTGGTCGAGGTCGCCGGCTGGTCCGCGCCGGCCTACCTGTGGCCCGCCGCGAGACGGCCGCGACGGATCCGCGCGCGGGCGCTGCTGAGCCCGTTCGACTCGCTGATCTGGTTCCGCGAGCGGACCGAGCGGCTGTTCGGCTTCCGCTACCGGATCGAGATCTACACGCCGGCGGAGAAGCGGATCCACGGCTACTACGTGCTGCCGTTCCTGCTCGACGAGGCGCTCGTCGCCCGCGTCGACCTCAGATCCGACCGCCAGCGGGGCGTGCTGCGCGTGCAGGCGGCGTTCGCGGAGGAGGGCGTCGATCGCGCCGTGGTCGCCGCCGAGCTGGCGGCGGAGCTGCTGGTCGTCGCCGGCTGGCTCGAGCTGGGCGGCGTCGAGGTCGCCGAGCGGGGCGACCTCGCGGCCGCCCTGCGCTCGGCGCTCGACCTGCTCGCGGCCGTCTAGGCGGCGCCGGCGGCGAGCGCGCGCTCGTCGCTGTAGCGCTCGCCCCGCTCGGCCTTCTCGACCAGCGAGGCGGGCGGCGTGAAGCGCTCGCCGTAGGTCTCGGCCAGCTCGCGCGCGCGGGCGACGAAGCCCGCGACGCTGCCGTCGTATCCGTTGATGTACTGGAGGACGCCGCCGGTCCAGCCGGGGAAGCCGATCCCGAGGATCGAGCCGATGTTCGCGTCGGCGACCGACGGGATCACGCCCTCGTCGACGCACTTGACCGTCTCCAGCGCCTCGATGAACAGCATCCGCTCCTCGAGGTCGTGGAGGTTGATCGCGGACGGGTCGGCGACCGGCGGGAACGCGTCCCGCAGCCCCTTCCAGAGGCCCGTGCGCTTGCCGTCGGCGTACTCGTAGAAGCCGGCGCCCTCGAGCTTGCCGGGGCGCTCGTACTCGTCCAGCATGCGGTCGATCACGGTCTCGGACGGGTGCGAGTCCCAGCCGCTGCCGACGCCCTCGCCGGCCGCCTTGGCGGCGTTGCGGATTCTGCGCATCAGCTTCAGGTTCAGCTCGTCGCTGAGCTGCAGCACGGGCGCCGGGTAGCCGGCCTGCGAGGAGGCCTGCTCGATGCTAGCCGCCGGGATCCCCTCGACCAGCATCGAGATGCCCTCGTTGATGAAGGTCCCGATCACGCGGCTGGTGAAGAAGCCGCGGCTGTCGTTGACGACGATCGGCGTCTTCTTGATCTGCTTCGCCACGTCGAGCGCGCAGTAGAGCGTCGCGTCGCTCGTCTGCTCGCCCTTGATGATCTCCAGCAGCGGCATTCTGTCGACGGGCGAGAAGAAGTGCAGGCCGATGAAGTCGGCGGGGCGCGAGACGCCCTCGGCGAGGCCGGTGATCGGCAGCGTCGAGGTGTTCGAGCCGAGCAGCGCGCCCTCGGCGAGGTACGGCTCGATCTCGGCGAAGACCTGCGCCTTGACGGCCGGGTCCTCGAAGACCGCCTCGATCACGAGGTCGGCGTCCTTGGCGTCGGCCGGGTCGGCGGTCGGGGTGATCAGCGCCAGCAGCGCGTCGCCCTGTTCCTGCGTCGAGCGGCCGCGCGAGATCGCTCTCTCGACCAGTCTCTGCGAGTAGCCCTTGCCGCGCTCGGCAGCCTCCAGCGAGACGTCCTTGAGGACCACCTCGATGCCCGCTCTCGCGCTCACGTAGGCGATCGCGGCGCCCATCATGCCGGCGCCGAGGACGACCGCCTTCTTCGAGCGGAACGTCTCGACGTCGCTCGGGCGGCCACGGTCGCCGTTGACCTGCTGGAGGTCGAAGAAGAACGCCTGGATCATGTTCTTCGCGACCTGGCCGGTGGCGAGGTCGACGAAGTAGCGGCCCTCGATCTCGATCGCGCTGTCGAAGTCGACCTGCGCGCCCTCGACCGCCGCGGCCATGATGTGGTGCGGAGCCGGGTAGTTGGCGCCCTTGAGCTGCTTGCGCAGGTTGGCCGGGAAGACCGGCAGATTCTGAGCGAGCTTGGGATCGGAGGGTGTGCCGCCGGGTATCGCATAGCCCTTCACATCCCATGGCTGCAGGAGCGGATCACCGTCCGCCC